>CAWVLE010000195.1:0-6182 GCA_963929805.1 uncultured Eubacteriales bacterium
ATGCTGTTTTTGCTGCCCCAGATGCTGGTAATCGTATTTTGCGCGCTGTGGTGGATGATGAACATGCAGATCTTCACCATGATGGTCACCTATCAGATGACCTTCCGCCAGATGGTGCGCAACAGCGCCATCATGACGCTGGCCCGCCTGCCCTGGGCGCTTTTATTCTTCCTGGGCAGCCTGGCCGTGCCCTTCGTGCTGATCTTCTTTGTGCCCTACGGCGAGCTGATCTGCATTCTGCTTTATTTGCTGATCGGCTTTGCGCTGACCGGGTTTGTGTACGCCTCCTTTTCCATCAGCTGTTTTGACCGGTATCTGAACCCGCGCATCGAGGGCGCGCCGGTCAATATGGGCCTGCGCGACCCCGAATTGGACGATGATGACGACGACATGGAAGACCCCAACCCGCTTACCTGAGGCGAAGGAATAATAATCTTTGGCGGACAGGCATTGAGTGCGCCCCGAACGCGCATAATGAATGGAGCAACGCTTTGTTGCCAGTTCTATGCGAATGAGGGGATTGCCATGTATCCGATGGGCTATAAGCCGCTTAGCCGGCAGGAACGTTTAAAATACGAGGCGGCCGAGGAGCTGGGCCTGCTGGAGAAATTGATCGAGGTGGGCTGGAGCGGGCTGACCGCGCGCGAAACCGGGTTAATCGGCGCGCGCGTACGCGGCGATATGGGCCGGTAGTAAGGGCGCATATCCTCCGGCCGTCCGCGGGCGCGCAGGCTTTGCGCGCCCGCGCTGCTTTAACCAACGCGCGGAGGGTGTAAGCCATGTACGGCCAGTTTGCATCGGTATACGACCTTTTGATGGACGACGTAAATTATCCCGCGTGGGCGGATTATTACCTGGAAATTGTGCGCCGCGCGCTGGGCCGCGAGGCGCGCAGCCTGTGCGAGTGCGCCTGCGGCACCGGCTCCATATCCATAGAGCTTGCGCGCAGGAATTTGACCGTCACGGGCGTGGATATATCGCCCCAGATGCTGGAGCGCGCCGCGCACAAGGCGCGCGCGGCCGGCGTCAAGCTGCCCTTCGTATGCCAGGATATGCGCGCGCTTTGCCTGCCCCGGCCGGTGGACGCGGTGATCTGCCCGTGCGACGGGCTCAATTACCTGGCGCCGGGCGCGCAGGCCGAGCGGTTTTTCCGCGCCGCGCACAAGGCGCTACAGCCCGGGGGCGTGCTAGCGTTCGACTTTTCCACCCGCTTCAAGTTGGAGCGCATGGCGCGCGACGGGCTTTACTACGAGGACCGCGAGGAGATAAGCTATTTCTGGCGCAACGCGCTGCGGGGCGAAAGGCTGGAAATGGAGCTGACCTTTTTCGTGCGCGAGGCGGGCGGCCTGTACCGCCGCTTTGACGAGAACCAGGCGCAATACCTGCACGACGCCAAAGCCGTTGAACAGTCGCTGGCCCGGTGCGGCTTTTCCCCAACCGCCCTCTACGGCGATAAGACCTTTGCGCCGCCCCGCCCGGACGAGGCGCGCATACATATGACCGCGGCGCGATTGTAGCGCGCCGGAACAGGAGCAAACATGCAGAACGAACAAAATACGAACGCCCCATTGGATTTTACGCCCGCCCATACGCAGGACGCGCTTTTGCACATTTCGCTGCTGGGCGGCCAGGCGCGCGCGCTGCTGGCCGAAACGCCCGCGCTGTGCGACGCCGCCCGCCGCATCGGCTCGCTTTCGCGCACGGCCACGGCCGCGCTGGGCCGGCATATGACCGCGGCGCTGATGTTAGCCGCCACGCTCAAGGGCGAGCGCGACAGCCTGACCGCCTACGTCAAGGGCGGCGGGCCGCTGGGCACGGTGCTGGCCGTGGCCCGGCCGGACGGCACGGTAAAGGGCTATGTGGATAACCCTGCGGCCGACCCGCCGCGCAAAAACGGCAAGCTGGACGTGGGCGCGGCGGTGGGCCGCGACGGCGAACTGACCGTAATCAAGGATATGGGCATGCGCGAGCCCTACGTGGGCCGCGTCCGCCTGCGCTCGGGCGAAATTGCCGAGGACTGGGCCGCCTATTTCAGCGTGTCCGAGCAGACGCCCGCGCTGGTCTCGCTGGGCGTATTAACCGGGGATCAAGTGCTTTCGGCGGGCGGGCTGATCGTGGAGATGATGCCCGGCGCGGACGAAGCGGCCGTGCGCTCGGTGGAGATGAGCGCGCCCATGTTTACCAATATTTCCAAAACCCTTATGGAGGACCACCTGGAAGGCGCGGTTACGCAGCTGCTTTCCCACCTTCAGCCCCAGATACTGGAAAGAAAGCCGCTGGCCTGGAAGTGCGATTGCAGCCGCGAGCGGGTGGAACGCGCGCTGATCTCCATGGGCCGGCACGAATTGGAGGATATGATCGCCCAGCAGCAGGGCGCCGAGGTGGATTGCCACTTCTGCAAGCGCCGCCAGCGCTTTACCAGGGCGGATCTGGAGGCGCTGCTTGAGGCCTGCACGCGGCCCTAGCGTGCCAATTAATGGGGAAGGGGATCGATTCATGAGCAAAGTGGTGCCCTTTTTGCGCAGCGCCGATTACCTGCACCAGCGCGCGCTGAAAAAACGGCGCGGCCAGATGCTGCTGGACGCGCTGGATTTGATGCGCCGCGCGCTGGAGCGCGGGGGCGATAATGCCGAATACATGCTGGACATGGCCGAGCTGTACTGCGAAATGGGTTGCCCTATGCTGTCCAACCAGGCGCTTTTGCGCGTGCTTTGCTCCCCGACGCCCCTGAACGAATGCTTCTTTGGCATGTGCGTCAATTTTATGAGCCAGAACGATCTGGCCAGCGCCTACGGCGTCTTAACCCATTTCCTGTCCAACGATCCCGGGGCCGTGCGCCGCGGCGAGGTAGCCGAAGTGCTGGAGCGGCTGGTGCTGGCGCGCGAATTGAGCGTCCACGACGATCGGCACGTCCGGCGCGCGGCGCGCCTTTCGCGCATGGCGCAGCGGCACATGCGCGCCGCGCGATACGATCGGGCCGTGCAATTGCTGGACAAAAGCCTGTCCATCCGCCCTGACGCGCGCGACGCGCGCGCGCTGTTGGCGCTTGCGCTTATGCGGCAGGGAAACCGGCGGGCCGCGCTATGCCAGCTTGCGCGCTTAACGCGCGGCGCGCACGTCCCCGCCTGGCTGGGCCTGATCGTGGTCAGGCTGCTGGATGAGGACGGCCAGCGCGGGCGCGCCCGGCGCGCGCTGCGCGCGTTGTGCGGCGCGTTAAAGGACAAAGACGAAGGCGAGCGCGCGCAGCTGCTGGAGGCGGCCTGCGCGCTGGATATGCACGATCTGGCGCGCGATATCGCGCTGGGCCTTTTGCGCGGCGCGCCCTACGATACCGAATTGCTTCACATCGCGGCGGCGGCGTTGGCCAATTTGGGGCATATGTCCAGAGCGGCGGCGTTGTGGGAGCGGGTACGCCATATCGACCCGCGCGACAGCGTGGCTGCCTATTACGCCGCGGCCGCCGCGGCGGGCAGGCTGGGCGGCCCCGTCCGCTACGTCAGGGACGTTCCATATGCCGAGCGCGCAAACCGCGCGCGCCTTTTAGCGGACGCGCTATCGGGCGGCGGCGAGGCGTTTGCGCGCAGGTTCGCCCAGTCGTCCCGGCTGCGCGGCCTGGTGCGCTGGGCGCTGTTCAGCGGCGAGGGCCGGCTGCAGGGCCTTGCGCTGGGCGCGTTGGCCTCCGCTACGGGCAGCGAAGCGGAATACATGCTGCGCGAATACCTCATTTGGCCGCGCGCGGGCGCGCGGCGCAAGCGTCAGGCGCTTAAGCAGCTGCGCCGCCTTGGCGCGGCCGGGCCGTTTATCGTAACCGGCCTGGAGGATGGGCTCGAGGCGGATCAGCCGCCGTCGCCGCCCGCCGCCTGTCACGCCGTGCTGCGCATGGCCGCGCGGGGCATGCAGGGCCTGCCCGGTTTTCCGCAATCCGAATTGCGCGGCGTCTGGCTGCGCTTTGCGGCGTCGGGCGGGGCGGGCACGCGCCCCATACGGCTGCCCGCCGCCTGGGCGGGCGCGCTGGTGCTGTGCCGGTGGAATATGGCGGATAAGCCCGTGGCGGTCAGGCTGCTTTCGCGCGTGTTCGGCTGCTCGCCGCGCATGGTCAGACGCCGGGCGCGCACGATCGCGCGCTTTGGCATACAGCAAGGCATACAAAAGGAGGATAAATCGTGAAGGTTATCGATTTTGACGCCCATTACGCGCAGTACGCGGAAAAGTGGATGCGCGAGAACATGGATAAATTTAAAAACCCCGAGCAGATGGAGCGCCAGTTGCCGGGCGTATATGTGCGCTGGCTGAACGAGCGCGCCAGCTATCTTGACGGGCTGACCCCGGGCGAATACTTTGCCCGCATGAGCGACCCGGACGAGCTGGTCGCGCTGCTGCGCGCCTACGCCGGGCAGCAAGTGGATGTGCCCGATCTGCTGGCCGAGCGCATTGTAGAGCTGGGCGGCGTATCGGTTAAGCCGCTTATGGCGCTGGCGGCGGACGCGGACGCGGCTGTGGACATGCGCATCATTGCGCTTAACATGCTAATCGAGCTTAACTGCCCCGATCCGGTAGAGATGTGCCTTCAACTGGTGGACGCGCGCGCGGAGGAAGACGAACTGGCCGACGCGGCGGCCGACCTGCTCTCGGCGCGCGGCGCGGAGGTAACCGGCGCCATGTTATCGCGGCTGGAGGGCGCGTCCGACGCGGCCAAGGCCACCTATCTGGATCTTTTATGCAACTTTCCGGGCGACGAACGCATCTATAAGACATGTGTGGAGCAATTTTTGCGCGTCGCGGACAAGCGCGCGCTGTACGCTTCCTACCTGGCCAAGCTGGGCGACGCGCGCGCCGTCGAGCCGCTGCGCCGCGCGCTTGGGCTTAGCGATCTGAATTATCTGGACTATATCGAAATCCGCAACGCCATAGAAGCGCTGGGCGAGGAAGTGACCGGCCCGGAGCGCAGCTTTGACGGCGACCCCTACTACGAATCGCTCAAATCCATGCAATAGACGGCGTTATTCAGCGCGGCGCGCTTTTACAACTGGAGGTGTAACGATGTTTTGTCACGAGTGTGGAAAGCCCAACCCCGAGGGCGCCCGGTTTTGCGCCTTTTGCGGAACGCGGCTGCTCAGTCAGGATGCCGCCGGGCAAGATCAGCCCGCCCAACCGGACGGCGAGACCAACTCCACGCCCAAGCCCACCCCCGAACCGGCGCACGGCGTGCAGGAGGAAAAAAAGGCGGCTAAGGCGCGGCCCGCGCATTCCGGCGAGGGCGGCCAGGCCGACCCACACCAGGCTTTCCGGCGGCCTGTGGACCCGGAAAAGCTGGTGCGTCCGCTGAGCGACAACCCCGCCCAGCCTGCGCGGGAGGGCGCCCGTGGGCCGCGCAGGGCCGGCGCACCCGTCACCCATAAACCCGTCCAATCCCCCGCGCATACGGGCGGCGCGGCCCCGTCAAGGCCCGCGCAGTCCGCCGCCAGACGAACAACCGGCCGCGTCGGCGCCGGGCACGCGCAGGGCGCGCCGCAGCACCGCGCGCCGCAGGGCGAGGCGGTTACATCCAGCGGCAAATACCTTACCCCGCCCGGCCGCACGCCCACGGTAAAAAAGGCCAGCCGCTTTATGACGCCCAGGCGCGTGCGCAAAGATAAACAGGACGATTTGTTTTTTGACGACATCAACGCCGAGGACGATTTTTACGACGACATCGAGGAAGAGAACCGGCTCGCCCGGCGCATCAAATCGCTCATCGCGTTGGTATTCATCACCGCGGTGCTGGGCGTCATCATATGGTTGTTTATGACCGGCAGCGGAGCCACCTTCCGCGCCAGCATGGGGCTGGGCGCGCCCGCGAGCGCCTATAAGACGCTGGGCGATCAGGCGGCCGAACAGGGCCTGTACAGCCAGGCGGCCGAGTCCTATGAACGGGCGCTTAAGCTGGACAGCGAAAATTATACCTACGCCTACCTCGTGGCGCAAAGCCAGCGCCTGGCCGGCAACCGCGAGCGCGCCAACCTGGCCTATCAAAAATGCATTCAACTGCGCCCGAACAACGCGCAGCTGTACCGCGAATTATCCCAATTGTGCCAGGAGATGGGCAACGACCAGGCCGCCAAGGATTGGCTGTCCTACGGCTATGAGCAGACCGGCGACGCCTCGCTGCTCGCGCAGGCCGCGCAGACCGGCCAAAATGAAGA
>CAWVLE010000196.1:0-4925 GCA_963929805.1 uncultured Eubacteriales bacterium
TGCCAGGGTGGGCAGATTGCCGGAAAAAGCGGCGCGCATACGGTCGAGCCGTATGGGCAAATACTCCTCGTCGCTACATGGGAAAAATACCAGAACCATATCCCCCTTCATGCGGCAGGCGATATCCTGCGCGCCGTTTAGCTCGGCGTTTAGACGGCAGAAGGATTGGTTTAAATAATCGTCGGCGGCCGCCCGCCCGGCCTGCTCGTTTACCTGGGCAAAATTGTCCACGTCAAACAGCGCCAGCACGTTTTTGCTGCGCCCGTCCTGGGAGAGCAGGTGCTTGATTAACCGCTCGCCTACCGCGCCCGGATACAGCCCGCTTTTGGGATCGGCCTGCGCGGTGAGGTGGCGCACCGGATAATCGCATATAAAATACGCCCCAAACGCAACCAACGAGCACAGGGCGAACAGCGCCAACGCGGACAGTGAAAACGACCGCCAGTCAATCCAGCCCAGTTCGGGCGATATGCGCACGACGAAGCGCCCCTGCGCGTCCAGCAGGGCTTCCAGATAATACAGGCCAAGCGGAATTTCATTTTGCCATAAAAGCGTATACCCCGTCCCCGAGCTTTCCAACAGCTGCGCGGCGTACCCGTCTACCGCGGCGGCCTCCAGGGCGCGCGTGAGGGAGGGCGTTAACTGCCCGCCGCCAATATAATTGCCCAGCGCGGCCGACCACGTAAATAAATATTCGCTCGCTTTGCGGCGCTCTGTCAAATAGGCGATCCATTCAAGCGAAACGATTAGTACGCCCCCAAAAATAAACGCCGCAAGCGCCGCAATGGCAGCCATGCGCAACTGTCTGCGGGAAAAAGCTCCGCGCATCTTTATCATATCAAAACTCCTCAGGCGCATAAGCCGTCGATTTGCTAGGCGGCGCAAAGCCGGCATATCTACTTTAACTTAACCTGGAAAAAGATATATGGAAATTATATTAAGATTATAACATTAATTTTACTTTATGTCAAGGAAAGAAACGAGAATAATAAAAATAATTCTATCATGCCGCATAGGGGCGCGGGTAATACGCCTGCGCGGGCAAACTGTTTTCAAAATACAATGCGCATGGTATAATGTGATAAGACGATGCGCAGGAAGATTTATGGCAATCACTGTGCGACGCGGGGAAAGGGATGGCGTACATGTTTCGTATTATGACGGCGGATCAGGCCGTGGCCCATATCCAGGACGGCGCCTGGCTGGGACTAAACGCGTTTTTGGCGCTGGCCGCTCCGGCCGCGCTGCACGAGGCGATCGCGCGCAGCTATGAAAAGACCGGTCACCCCAAAGGATTAAAAATATACAGCCCGTGCGGCTTTGGCTGTTGGGACGAGCAAAAGCTGGCCGACCGGTATACACTGATGGGCGCGGTGGACACGGTGGTCACCAGTCATTTCCCCAGCATACCGGGCATAGAGCGCATGGCGCGCGAGGGCAAAATACAGGCCTACAGCATGCCGCTTGGCGTGATGAGCCACTGCGTGCGCGCGGCGGCGGCGGGGCAGAAGGGATGCCTGAGCAAGGTAGGGCTGAACCTGTCCGTAGATCCGCGGCTGGAAGGCGCGGCGGTCAACGCCATATCGCATGAGGAATGGGTAAAGCTGGTTACCATAGAGGGAGAGGAGTACCTTTTTTACCGCACGCCGCGCATAGACGTGGCGCTTATCAAGGGCACCTCGGTAGACCCCGTGGGAAACATCGCCTTTTCGGACGAGTGCGTTACGGGCGACGCGTTGGCGCTGGCCCAGGCGACCAAGGCGAACGGCGGCATGGTGGTGGTGCAGGTGGACCGGGTAAGCCACACCTTTGAGCGGCCGCGCAATGTGATTGTGCCGGGCATTTTGGTGGACATCGTGGTGGTGAGCGACCAGCGCTCCATAGAATCCGAGGTGCATGCGCTTTCGGGCGACATTCACGTGCCCAGCACGCAAATGGAATACTGGATGCGCCGCATTGAAAGCGTCGGAAAGGGGAAGACCGCCGCGGCCAGCGCGGCGCATAACATTATCGGGCGGCGCGCCGCGCGCGAGTTGCGCGCCGGGCAGACGGTAAATATCGGCGTGGGCACGCCGGAGCTGGTCAGCCGCTACGCGGCCGACAGCGGCATACTGCGCGATATCGTGTTGAGCGTGGAATCGGGCGGCGTGGGCGGGCTGCCCGCGCCCGGCAATTTTTTCGGCGCGACGATCGGCGCGGACTGCATTGTGGATATGGCGCAGCAATTTGACTATTACGACGGCGGCGGGCTGGACATCTGCTTTATGGGCGCGCTGGAGGTGGACATGCGCGGCAACGTAAACGTACACCGCCTGCCCAACCGGTACGTGGGCATGGGCGGCTTTGCCAACATCACAAGTTCGGCCAAAACCGTGGTGTTTTGCCTGCCTTTCACCGCCAAAGGATTGGCGGTGAGCGAAAGCGAAGGCCGAATCCATATCGAAAAAGAGGGCGGCATAACCAAGTTCCGCCGCTCGATTTCTGCGGTCAGCTTTTCGGCCCTGAATGCGCTTAAAAAAGGACAGCGCGTTATGTATATCACCGAGCGCTGCGTATTTGAACTTGTCGAGGATGGGCTCAGGCTGATTGAAGTCTATCCGGGCGTCGACCGCGAACGCGACATTGTACGGCGGCTGGAATTTGAACTGGCGCGTTAGCGCTACGCGCAGTTTTGCGCCGTGCATTTGCTAAAGAAGGGACGGAGTAAACGATGGATGCGCAGACCGTGGAGGTTGTTGAAAAGTCGCTCAAGTCCATTACCTGGGAAAAAGGGTTGTGGGCGTTGGCAATTGCGATAATATGCTATATCGCTATCCGCCTGATTATGCGTTTTTCCAACCATGCGCTGGACCGGTTGCCGTTGGATAAAACGCTGTCCGGCTTTGTCCGCGCCGCTATGCGCGTGGTGCTGTATTTTGTGGCGGGAATCATCGTGGCGGGCGCGCTGGGCGTACCGGTAACTTCGCTTATCGCATTGCTTAGCGTAATCGGGTTGGCGGTTTCCCTGGCCGTGCAGGGCGCGCTTTCCAATGTGGCCGGCGGGCTGACGCTGCTGGTGAGCAAACCGTTCGCGGTGGGCGACTTTGTGGAGCTGGGCGGCGTAAGCGGAACGGTAACCGGCATCGGGCTTAGCTATACGCGCATGACCGACGCCGAAAACAAGGCGATCTTTATTCCCAACAGCGAAATTTCCGCCAGCAGGCTGATTAACTATTCCGCAATGCCTGTGCGGCGCATGGAAATTAAAATCTCGGTCAGCTACGACGCGCCCGTGGAACGGGTGAAACAGGCGCTTATGGACGCGTTTCATTCGGTAGACGGGCTGGTAAGCGATCCGGCGCCGTTTGCGGGCATTACCGGGTTTGGCGATAGCGGCGTCAACTATGCGCTGCGCGCCTGGGGCGAGAGGGAAAAATACTGGGACGCCTATTTTCTGTTGCTGGAACGGGTAAAATCATACATCGACCAGGCGGGCGTAGAGTTTGCCTACAACCGGATGGACGTAGCGCTGGTAAAAGACGAGGCCGGAAAATAGGCAAAAAAGTTGCCGCCGTGGGCGGCGGCGGAATATTGGCTTTACCGGCACTTGCGGCCCGGACAGTTTGTCCGGGCCTATGCATTACGGGATGGACCGCTTACTGATCTGTCGCCTGCGTAGCTTGAGGCGCGCTATCGCTTGATAGCTGGGCGGGCACGGGCGCGCTTTCATTGGATGCCTGCACCGCTTCGATTTTCAGGGCCGAGATTTGGGCGGGCAGCGAGAAGGTGGCGCGCCCATCGTACACTACGCGCACCGTGACGCCCGCGCTCAGGACCGCGTCAATTTCGGTATCGCCGGAATATATTACCCGAAATTCGGTTCCGCTCTCGTCCTTTAGCAAAAAGCTGTCGCCCGATAATGTTTCTATCGTGCCCACTACGGTAGGCACTTCGATATGGCGCGCGGAAATCTGCGCGGGCTCGGAAACAGCCATGATTCCGTCGAAATACACGGTTATGGTCATGCCGGCGGCTAAGTAGGGGCGCCCGGCGTCAGGCAGGCGCACGATCAGCGAATTTCCGCTTTGGCTGTCGGTCATCAACAGCTGGCTTTCTTCTATGGATACGATCGTGCCAATCACTTTATAGCAGGCGATCTTCTGCGCCACGATCTGCGCGGGGATGGAGCGCGTCGCCGCGCCGTTATAGGTTATGAATACGTACTGGCCTTCGGCCAGATCCCCGGCGCCTTCCAGCCCTTCAAACACGGTGTCGTCGTCGATCAGCGCCAGATATTCGCCGGACTCGCCGGCGTCCAGATATACGCCCTCGTCGGTTATGCGGCTGATAAGCCCTTCCAGTTCAAACGCCGTTTGTTCGCCCAGCGCGGGGGAAAATGCAAACAGCGCGAGCAGCGTTGTCAAAGCAAAAATAAGGATCTTTTTCATTGATACGGTATCCTCCATAATAAACGAATTAAATGCGCGCGCTCGCGCGCTCTGTATATATAAGACGCAGCGCGCGCGTTCTGGTTCCCGCCGCATCCGCTTTGAATGACGCCGTGGGCTTTTTAGATAAAAAAGGCGGCCGCTTAAGGCGGCGAATACCTTAAACGGCCGTAATTATGCCGGATCGTTATGCCTTTACCGAATTTACAATGGTCTTTCGGATTTTTGCAAAATTTTCGAATCGGTCTTCCGGCGCCATAAAATGCAATACGTAGTACCGGTTTTTGTCCTTTTTAACGTAGGTAAGCACCACATAACCCTTAATGGGCACGCCTTCGGCCGTCACGGCCGTATAGGTATAGTAAAAGGCGTTACGGTTGGTAAACTTGGTCTTTTTAATGGTGGACGGCACATAATCCGTATATTGCGATTCCACAGGCAGATTATCGCTGTAGTCCGACAGCTGCCTTTTGGCGGTGGTGAGTTTTACGGTGGTTT
>CAWVLE010000197.1:0-4055 GCA_963929805.1 uncultured Eubacteriales bacterium
GGGATCGGCCGCGCCGTCGCCTACCAAAAGCGCCAGGCGCACGCCGGCGTCCAGCATGCGCTTAATTACCGCTTCCCGATCCTCGTCAAACCGTTCGTCGCCCAGATGGGCGTGGGTATCAAAAAGAATCATTACAAGGGTCCTTTCACAGCGTTTTGTCCGGACCGCCTGGCCCGGACAAAACGGTTTTATTTTTCCAAATGTACGAAGGGCGCGGCTTAGCCGATTTCGCAGCCGCTGGCAAAAGCGCCGCCTTCCACCGTAACCAGCTTTAAGTTGCCCGCGTCGTCCGAGGCGCACAGCAGCATGCCCTCCGACAGGATGCCGCGCATTTTACGCGGGGTCAGGTTTTCGACCAGCACCACCGTCTTGCCCACCATTTCCTCGGGCGTGTACCACTGAGCGATGCCGCTTAGCACGGTGCGCTCCCGGCCGCCCACATCCAGCGTTTCCTTTAACAGCTTGTCGGATTTGGGCACGCGCTCGCAGGCGGTCACGCGCGCGGTGACCAGCTTTACCTTGGCAAAATCGTCTATGGTAATCAGCCCGTAGCCCTGCTCCGCGCCGTCGGGCCCGGCTTTTTTCGCTTCTTTTTCGGCGGCTTTTTCCTGCTTCTTCGCTTCCTTTCCGGCGGCCTTTTCCTGCTTTTTCTCCGCCTTTTCGTCCGCCTTGCCGCCGGAGAGGATTTCCAGCTCTTTGGCCACGTCGATGCGCGGGAAGAGCGGCTGGCCCTTTTTCACGCGGGTGCCCACGGGCAGCGCGCCGAAAGAGGCGATGGATTCCCAGCTGGTCAACGCGCTGTCGCTTACGCCCAGCTGCTCAAATATGCGCTGGGGCGTAGAGGGCATGGTGGGGGCGATCAGCACGGCGACGGCGCGCACGCACTCGGCCAGGTAATACATCACCGTGCCCAGCCGCTCGCGGCCTTCCTCGCTGCGGCCCAAAATCCAGGGTTGGGTAAGGTCGATATAGCGGTTTAAATCGCCCACCAGTTTCCATATCTCGCTAAGCGCGAGGGAGAACTGCAAATCGTTCATGTGGCCTTCAACCAGCGCGGGCAACGCCTGATACCGGTCGAGCAGGGTCTGCTCAAACTCGGTAACCTGGCCGGGCGCGGGCACCACGCCGTCAAAGTATTTCTCGATCATCGCCACGGTGCGGCTGACCAGGTTGCCCAGATCATTGGCAAGGTCGCTGTTTAAGCGGGTAAGCATGGCCTCGTTGGTATAATTTCCGTCCGCGCCAAAGGGCATTTCGCGCATGAGATAGTAGCGCAGCGCGTCCGTACCGTAGCGCTCCACGATGGGGGCGGGGTACACCACGTTGCCCTTGGATTTGGACATTTTATCGTTGCCGAACAAAAGCCAGCCGTGGCCAAACACCTGTTTGGGAAGCGGCAGGCCAAGCGCGTGCAGCATGATGGGCCAGTAAATGGTGTGGAAGCGGATAATCTCCTTGCCCACAAGATGCACGTTGGCCGGCCAGTACTTTTGAAACAGCGAATCATCCTCGGTATCGTAACCCAGCGCGGTGATATAATTGGAAAGCGCGTCGATCCATACGTATACCACGTGCTTGTCGTCAAAGTCCACCGGCACGCCCCATTTAAACGAGGTGCGGCTTACGCACAGGTCCTGAAGGCCTGGGCGCAAAAAATTGTTGAGCATTTCGTTGGCGCGGGAGGGCGGCTGGATGAAGTCGGGATGGGTTTGAATGTAATCAATCAGCCAGTCCTGATATTTGCTCATGCGGAAAAAATAGCTCTCCTCGCGCATGGGCTCCACCGGCCGTCCACAGTCCGGGCAACAGCCGTCCTTTAACTGGGTGGGCGTCCAGAAAGCCTCGCAGGGCGTGCAGTACAGCCCTTCGTATTCGCTCTTATAGATATCGCCCTGCTCGTAGAACTTACGGAAGATTTTCTGTACGATCTTCTCATGGCGGGGCTGGGTGGTGCGGATAAAATCGTCGTATTCGATGTTCATCAGCTTCCACAGCGCCTGGGTATCCTCGGCGATGCGGTCTACCAGCTGCTGAGGCGTCACGCCGGCCTCGGCGGCTTTACGCTCAATTTTTTGGCCGTGTTCGTCCATGCCGGTAAGGAAATAGGTGTCGTAACCGGTCTGCTTTTTAAAACGCGCCATCGTATCGGCGGCTACGGTGCAATAGGTATGACCGATGTGCATGTTTCCGCTGGGATAGTAGATGGGCGTAGTGATGTAGAATGTGGGCTTTTCCTGCATGAGAAGCACTCCTTCCGGTCCATAAAAATAACGCCCCACGCACTGTGCGAGGGGCGTTTAATCAACGCGGTACCACCCTTGCTTTGCCCCGGGCCTTGCGGCGGGGGCCTTTGGGCCGACCATAATCGGCTGCGCCTGTAACGGGACCGCCCGTGCGGGACTTGCCCATGCTCGCCCCGCAAGCTCAGGAGCCATGTTCACGTGCAAAACGGCCGCCGGCTTTCACCCTGCCCGGCTCTCTTTGGGCCTTTACCGCGCGCTACTCTTTCCTTCATCGCCTGTACGCCCATTATAGTGGGCGCGCGCGGGCTTGTCAAGCGAAATTTCGTTTTGCGGCGTCCGTTATTAGCGCCGCATGCCCATGCGGCTGACGGCGATCAGTATGCTATCAAGCCCGAGCAGCACCAGGTATATGCAGGCAAAATACTGTATGACCGTAAGCGTGAACAGCGGGCTGAGCAGCATCATAAAGCCTAATATCAAACCGATTATGTTTATAACCAGTATCGAGTAGTATATCCCGTCGCCGGCGACAAAGCGGATATAGTGCGTGTGCGCCAGCCTGGAAATGCAGTGCGCGATAAACCAGATGGGGAAAAGCAGCGTAAGCACCAGCGCGCCGGAGCGGGGATAGACGATCAGCATCACGCCCGACATGACGCTGATTACCCCCGAAATCAGCGAAAGTATCGGGCCGAACCCTGAATATCTTTCCACTTTCACGAACAGTACGATATCCACCACGCCCATTACGACGGCGGCGATACCATAGGCGAGCGCCACGCCTGTCATCACCAGGCCGGGCTGCGCAAACATCCATATGCCCAGCGCGACCAGCGCGATGCCGATCAATAACTCCAAAAGGCCAAAGCCCGAACGCCTCGTCATTGCTGCGCACCTCCCACCAGAATTTTCATAAATTCCTCGCCGGTGATGGTTTCCCGTTCATAGAGGAAATTTGCCAGTTCTTCCAGTTTGGCGCGGTTATCCTGAAGGATCTTTTTCGCCTTTTCGTGCTGGGCTTTTACCAGATCCACCACTTTGCGGTCGATTTCCTTTTGTGTGTCGGGCGAACAGGCCATCGAGGCGTCGCCGCCCAGGTACTGGTTCGTTACCGTTTCCATGGCCACCATGTCGAATTCCTCGCTCATGCCGTACCGGCTGACCATGGCGCGCGCCAGCTTGGTGGCCTGCTCAATATCGTTGGATGCGCCGGTGGTGATGGAGCCGAACGCCACTTCTTCCGCGGCGCGCCCGCCGGTATAGGTGGCGATTTTGTTTTCCAGTTCTTCCTTGGTCATAAGGTATTTGTCGCCGGTTTCCACCTGCATTGTGTAGCCCAACGCGCCGGAGGTGCGGGGGATAATGGTTATCTTCTGCACCGGGGCGCTGCCCGTCTGCTTGGCCGCGACCAGCGCGTGGCCGATCTCGTGGTAGGCCACCACGCGTTTTTCCTCATCGGAAAGCACGGCGTTTTTCTTCTGATAACCGGCGATGACCACTTCTATGCTTTCTTCCAGGTCGTCCTGGGCGACGATGGTGCGGCCGTCGCGCACGGCGCGCAGCGCGGCCTCGTTGATGATGTTGGCCAGCTCCGCGCCGGAGGCCCCGGCAGCCATGCGGGCGATGGTGTGCATATTCACGTCCGCAGCCGTTTTAATCTTCTTGGCGTGGACGTTCAAAATGGCCTCCCGGCCCTGAAGGTCGGGAAGTTCCACCGGTACCCGGCGGTCGAAACGCCCGGGCCGCGTGAGCGCCGCGTCCAGCGATTCCGGCCGGTTGGTCGCGGCCAGTATGATGACGCCAGTGTTCCCC
>CAWVLE010000198.1:0-11018 GCA_963929805.1 uncultured Eubacteriales bacterium
GAGCGCACCGGCGCGGGCTACTTTGATTTTTATCTGATACACGCGGTCAACTCGGAAAAAATGGAAAAGCTGGATAAGTACGGCATATGGGATTTTATCAGGGCGAAAAAGGCCGAAGGCCTGGTCCGGCACATGGGTTTCTCCTTCCACGACACGCCCGAATGCCTGGACGCGCTGCTGTGCGCGCACCCGGAAACCGAATTTGTGCAGCTTCAGATCAACTACGCCGACTGGGAAAGCGAATCGGTTCAGTCTCGCCGCTGCTACGAGGTGTGCGTAAAGCACGATAAGCCGGTCGTAATCATGGAGCCGGTCAAGGGCGGTTCTCTGGCCACGCTGGGCGAGGATGTGCGCGCGATTTACCGCGCATACGCGCCCGAAGCGTCCACGGCCTCCTGGGCGATGCGCTTTTGCGGGTCGTTGGAAAACCTGGTTACCGTGCTAAGCGGCATGAGCAACCTGGAACAGATGCGCGACAATATCGCCACCATGCGCGATTTTAAGCCGCTTACGGCGGATGAACGCGCGGCGGTTGAGCGCGCGGTGCGGCTGATCAACGCGGTGCCCACCATACCCTGCACCAAGTGCAAATACTGCGTGGAGCAGTGCCCCAAGGCCATCAATATCCCCGGAATTTTCAGCGCGATGAACCTGTATCTGCGCTATAACAACCTGCCGGGCGCAAAGGGTAGCTATGCCGAGGCGGTAGGGAAGGGCGCAGGCGCGGCCGACTGTCTCAAATGCGGCACGTGTACCAGCCGCTGCCCGCAACACATTCAGGTGATGGACGAACTGGCCCGGTGCGCCCAGCTGTTTGAACATGCCTGAAAATAGGCAAAACGCAAAAACCCGCGCGGCGGCCCGGCGTTTTAAATCCGGCCGCCGCTCCTTTTATGCGCATCTTACGCCCACGCGGCGCGCAGCCGGGCGCAGGCGTCCGCAATCTGTTTATCGTCCATGCCCGCGTAGCCCAATACCAGCGTGGAGGGCCGCGCCTCGCCGCCATGCATATACGCGTCCAGCGGCCTGAGCGCCACGCCCGCCTCCAACGCCCGTTTTAGAAGCGTTTGGGTATCCAGCCGATCCAGCGTAATCATAAAGTGCAATCCTGCCCCCGCGCCGGTTACCTGCAACCCTTTAATCGAGCTCAACCCATCAAGCAGCAGGTCGCGCCGGCGCCGGTACAGGTTGCCCATGCGCCGCAAATGGCGCGCGTAAAAGCCTTCCTCGATAAAGCGGCACAGCGTGTGCTGTTCAAAGCGCGAAACGGTGGAAGAGGTATGGCTTAACAGCGCGCGGTACCGGTCTATCAGCGCGGGGGGCAGCGCCAGATAGGCCACGCGTATGGAGGGCGCGAGCGAACGGCTGAACGTGCCTACGTAAATGACGCGCCCGTTTTCGTCGGTTCCCTGCATTGAGGGAATGGGCCGGGTGATATAGCGAAATTCGCTGTCGTAATCGTCTTCTATGATATACCGGCCCGGCCGCGCGGCCGCCCAACCCAAAAGCGCCGCCCGCCGCCCGGCCGGCATGGTGAGCCCGGTAGGGAACTGGTGCGACGGCGTTACATAGGCAATGCGCGCGCCCGATTGGGTCAACTGATCCAGCCGCATGCCGGCCCCGTCCAGCGCAATGGGCGCATAGGGCCGGCGGCTAATCTCAAGCGCCCGGTAAAGCGCGCCGTAGCCCGGATTCTCCAGCGCGAATTTCGCGTCCGGCTCCATCAGTTCGATCAACACGCGCAAAAGGTATTCCATGCCGCTGCCGATCACGATTTGATCGGGCGCGCAGTTTACGCAGCGGTACTGGTGCAGAAAATCGCACAGCGCCCGCCGCAGGCATTCGTCGCCCTGCGGATGCCCGCGCCGCAAAAGCGGCGCGCCCGCGCGGATTACCTCCTTGTTCAGCCGCGCCCAGGACGCGTACGGAAAGGCCGCGGTGTCCACTTCGCTTGTGGAAAAGCGCGCTATGCCCGGTTTTTCCTCCGGCGGCGTTTCCTCGCGGCGCTCCGCCTGCCCGGATGAAATGGAGATATGGGCGGCGGGAGAGGCCGCGCGCGCCGGTTCCTCGTAGGCGCATACGTAATAGCCGCTTCGCGGCCTGGAAGATACGTATCCTTCCGCCGTCAAAATGGCGTAAGCGCTTTCCACCGTGCTTCGGCTGATGCGCAGATGGGCGCACAGGTCGCGTTTTGAGGGTAACTGGTCGCCCTCGCGCAGCCGCCCGGCCCGTATTTCCGATACGATGTGCCGGGCCAGCTGATCGTACATGGGCGTCGCGCTGTCTCCGTCCAGAGAAAACGTCAGCTCCTTCATGATGGCCTCCTTATCTGACCCCGTAAAATATTCACATTCTGGGCATTTACACAGTGCCAGTTTTGAATATAATCATACACGTAAAGCAAAACTGTGTCAACGGGGGCGAGCAAAATGCAAAGAAATCAAAATCAAAAACTGTACGGCATGATCTTTACCGGCGTAATGGCGGCGATGGTGTTTGTGACCACGGCCTTTTTAAAGATTGAAATTCCCACGCCCACCGGCCCTACCATGCTGAAGGTGGGCAACATCGTCTGCCTGCTCAGCGGGTTGCTGTTTGGCGGGGTATACGGCGGCCTGGCCTCGGGCATCGGGTCGGCGCTGTACGATTTGACCAATCCCGCCTACGCGCCCGAAGCGTGGGTCACGCTGATCCGCTTTTTCCTGACGGGTTTCATCTGCGGCCTGATCGCGCACGGGTTCGGGAAAAACGGGCAAAGCACAAAGGTCAACATTCTGGCCGCCACGCTGGCGTCGCTGTTTAACTGGCTGTTTTACATAGTAAAGAGCGTGGGCGTGCTGATGCTGGCGGGCAGCGAATTTTATCCCGCGCTGATCGCCAACAGCGCCAAGATGATTACCTCGGGCGTCAACGCGATCATCGCGGTGGTGTTTGCCGTGCTGCTGGCCCGGCCGCTGCTGTTGGCGCTTAGAAAGGCGGGCATGCTGGCCCGCATAGGCAAATAGCCGTAAATCAATAATCCTGGCCGCTCTCCGGCGCTGTGCCGGAAAGCGGCCATACTTTTGCGCGGGCGCGGTTTTGGCTATGTCCTGGTTGCGATCAGGTTGCCGGATTCATAGCGCCGAAGCCCCGCCCTGAAAAACCACATGGCAAACGCGGCGAACGCGACCGTGGCGACGAGCTGAAGCGGCAGATAAAAAATCACGCCTTCGCCCCGCGCGATGCGCAGCGGCACGTGTACCATAAACTGCGACGGAATGACCAGGTATAACAGGATTCTAACCAGCCTTGGGAAAATGCCCTCCGGATAGGTGTTAAAGTTTACGGTAAGCGTTATCGACATGGAGGAAAGAAACGAGGAATCGCCCAGGAAAAACACCGTGGATTGCAATACGACCATGACCGAGGCGAGCACGATGCCGCCGGAAAAGACCGCCAGCAAAAAGCCTGAAAAGGCGCCCAGGCCCGGGTTGGTAAACAGCAGCAACAGGAGGCCGTAAAGCATGTCGCCCCAGGCGGAAAATTCCGTGCGCGAGGCCAGAAGGCTAAACAGCACGTTGCGCGGCTGAAGCAGATACGCGTCCAGCGCGCCGCTTACCACAATTTCGTTGATGTGGGAAATGTTGCCCAGCAGCGCGTTTACAATTCCGTAGGAGGCCGAAGCGGCGGCCCAGATAAACATCACATCCCTGAAATCATACCCGCCGATGCCGCCCCCAGCCCGGTAAAACAGCACCCTCCAGAAAAAGATAAAAGTAGCGTTTGAAAAAAACATGCCCGCCGCGGAGGAAATGAAGCTGGCGCGATACTCCATGACCGAGGCGATATTTACCCTGAAATACATCCGCGCCAGCGTCAGTCCGCTGCGCAGCTTTAATAAACGACGCCGTGTTTCCATTGATTTTTACCCTCCATTCGCCTGTATGGCGCGCCGCCCCGCGCGCATCTCTAGCAAGCACAGCCCGATCAGGCCGGCGGTGTAGGCCAGCTGCACGGGTATCGTCTGCGCGAATAAATCCCATTCAAAGCCCACCAGCAGCCGCGCGGGCGCCCAGCTCATGTAGGAAAAGGGCAGGCATTTTACCACGCGCCGCATACCCTCCGGCAAAAAATCCACCGGGATGAAGGTGCCCAGCATCATTACGCATTTGCTAAGTATTAAATTCAGTCCGCCGGGCTCCTCGATAAAAAAGGCCAAAAGGGCGATTGACAGCTGGGCGAAGAAGAACAGCGCGATGCCCAGCGATAGGGAAAACAGGCCGGGCAGTATGGTCCACGCCTGATACCCTTTAATCGGGCCGGCGACGATAAACCCCAGCGCCGCCCCGATCAGGGAAAAAAGGCAGGTATTGACCACGGCCGGCCCCATGGCCTGCGCAAACTGATAGCCGATGTAGCCGTAGGGGCGCAGCAATTGGTAAGCGATTGCGCCGGTTTTCACCTCTTCAGCCACGACGCCGTATATGCGCGTGTTCGCGCCAAAGGATACGATTTCGGTTATGCACAGATACCACACGATCTGGTTGAGCGTCAAGCCGTCCATGCCGCCCGAGGCGTATATCGTGCGCCACAGGCAAAAGAACACCAATATAAACATGGTATATGAGGCGAACCCGGCCAACAGGTTTGCCCGATACATGAGCGCGTTTACAATGCTTAAACGGAAAACCACTAGGTATTTGCGCACGCCGATGCGCCCCCTTTTTCAAATATGGACGCGATGATCTGTTCCATCGTGGGATCTTCCACGCTGATATCGATTACGTCGCCCAGCGCCAAAAGCTGCTTTACCGCCTCGTCTACCGCGATGCGCCGGGTGTCGATATTTACCGTTACGCTGTCCGGCGCGGCGCTGAACCCGGCCGCCCATTCGGGCCTTATCGCGCTAATATCGCCCGCGTAACGCACCGTAATCCGCTTTCCGGTAAGGTGATTGGTGCGAAGGCGGGACACGCGCTCGTCCAGCACGATTTTTCCGCCGTCGATTATCACGGCGCGCTCGCACACGTTTTCAATGTCGCCCGCGTCGTGGCTGGTCAAAAATATGGTAACGCCTTTTTCGCGGTTCATCTCCAGTATCCGCTCGCGCAGTTCGCGCTTTACCACTACGTCCAATCCGATGGTGGGCTCGTCCAGAAATAGCACCTCTGGCTCGTGCAGCAATGACGCCGCCACCTCGCAGCGAATACGCTGCCCCAGAGATAGCTTTCTTACGGGGGTGGTAAAAAAGTCGGTCAGGCCAAACTGCTCGCGCAGGCGGGCGGTGCGTTTTTTGAGCGTGTCCGGGTCCAGGCCGTATATCGCGCCCAGCAGCTCGAAGCTGTCCGCGGGCGGCAGGTGAAACCATAGCTGGGATTTTTGGCCGAACACGGTGCCGATGCGCATGGCCAGGGCCTGGCGCTGCGACGCCGGGTCCAGCCCCGCAACGCTTATGCGGCCGCTTGTCGGGCTGAGGATTCCGGTGAGCATTTTGATTGTGGTGGACTTACCCGCGCCGTTCGGGCCGATGAAAGATACGCGCTCGCCCATTTGAACGTCCAGGTCGATACCGTTTACGGCGGTAATCTGCCGGTATTCCGGCCGGTAAAAAGCCTTGACAGAGGCTCTCAGCCCGGGCTGCTTGACGCGGGAACGGTACACCTTGGTAAGCCCTCTGACGTATATGCCCTTCACAAAACTCGCCCCCTAAAAAGATATAAAAATAGCTCCGGACGGTGGTTGAATGCACCGGCCGGAGCTGCCTTTCAGGTCGATGCGGATGCGACAAAGCACGTCCGCAGACTTGTGTAAGTCAGTCGCGACGCGCCTTTAGCCTAAGAATGACCTGTTGCGGGCAAAAGTGCCACTTAGACATCAGACGCGCCCCCCTTCAAAGAATTGAAAGCATTATACAACGCGAAAACCGCGTTGTCAACAAGATTTTATTCCGTTATCCGCCTGAAACAGGGTTAAATAAATATTTAACGCCCGGCCATGTTTAGCCGGGCGCCGCTTCCCTTTCAGGCGTTATCCCCGTCGGTCTGGAACCGCCGGGCCTCTTCCTCCACCGCGTCGCGCACGGCCTGCTGGCGATAGTAATACAAAAAACCCATGCCGCCCACCGTGGAGATCACCCACAATAAAAGCCCCAACCCCAGCGAATGAAACAGCATCGTCAAAAGCCCCGCGAAGTAGCAAAGCGTCAAGCCTATACCGACAACAAATTTTACGCTCTTCATGCGCGCGCGGGCGTTTTCGTTGTACATAATCGATAGACCCCTTCGTATGTGTTTTGGTATGCGCCCATTATACGCGATTTGACAGGCGAATGCAAGATATACGCGTATAGGTTATTAGACGTTTATTTTTAGAGCGCATTAATTTTGCGCGCGGCCGCGGCAGGGATTGGCCGGCAAAGCGCGAATATCTAAGGATCGTATAATTCCAGCCATAAAAATTTTTGGAATAACGAAAGAAGTGAGACGCGTGGAAATCACCGCGCAAATGTTCCTTACGGTGTGTCCGCTGGTGTTTCTGGCCTCGCTGGTCGATTCAATCGGCGGAGGCGGCGGCCTGATATCGCTGCCCGCCTATCTGGTGGCCGGGCTTCCGCCCGTGCTTGCGGCCGGCACAAATAAATTTTCGGCCTGTTTCGGCACGCTGGCGGCCACGCTCAAGTATTTAAAAAGCGGAAAACTTATGCTGCGTCCCGCGCTGCTGGCGGTGGCCGGCGCGCTGCCGGGCGCGTATCTGGGCGCGGAAACGCTCAAACATACGCCTGAACAGTTTGTGCGCATATTTATGCTGGCAGCCATACCGGCGGTGGCGCTGCTGGTGCTGCTTAAACGGGAAAGTACGCTTGGCGAAAAGCCGCTCACGCGCGCGCGGCTGGCGCTGTGTTTTGCCATTGGGCTGGGCTGCGGCTTTTACGACGGCTTCTTTGGGCCGGGCACCGGCACGCTGCTGATTATACTGTTTAATTTTCTGGTGGGCATGGATATGGTGCGCGCGTCCGCCAGCGCAAAGCTGGTCAACCTGGCCTCCAACCTGGCGGCGCTTTGCTCGCTGCTGTTGGGCGGGCAGGTGCTTTTCGCGCTGGCCGTGCCCGCGATGCTGTGCTCGGTGGCCGGCGGGTATACGGGCGCGTATCTGGCCCTTAAGCGCGGCGCGCGGCTGATACGCTATGTAATGCTGTGCGTGCTTGCGCTGCTAATTATAAAGCTCGTTGGGGATTATCTGCTCTAAAGCCCTCACAGCGCGTGGAACCACCACGCGCCGTATAGATTAATCGCCATGCCGCCCAGCATGAAAATAACCCAGCACGCGCCCAGCGCGCGCCCGGGCCGGCGCGCGTGGACCATCCACACGGCGTACATCGCGCCGATCAGGTCGCACAAATACCGCACGCCAAACTGCACGCCGCCCAGGCTTTTGTGGGTCATCAACAGGAAAAAGTGGATTATAACCGCGCACGCGATAATCCATTCGCGCCACGTCGCCTCGCGGCGCAGCACGGCGCGCGCCATTGCCGTCGCGAAAATGATAAACATGGGATTGCACAGGTAAAACGCGAACCCGGAATCGCGCGGGAAAGTAAGCCGGCCCGACTCAATCCAGGGCAGGCGCATTACGTTTTTCAAATTCTTTGCAACATAGGCGAGCGAAAATTGGCCATGTTCGCTTTGATATTGGAATTCCGGCAGATAATTGTGCCCAAATTCAAACGGATTGCCAAACCGCGCAAAATTGTACGCGCCCAACGCAAAGGCGAATAAAAGCGGCGCGATCAGCATGGGCGCGAACGCGCGCGCGCGGCGGGCGAAGGATGCGCCTTGCGGCGCGGCGCGGTCAAAGGCAAACAGCGCCAGACAGGGCGCGTAAAGCGCCTGAAACGGCCGGCAGCCCACCGCGAAGGCGATGAAGATAAGCGACAGATACAGGGAAAACCGGTCCCGGTTCATAATCAGCCGAAACGCGCACAGCGTCAGGAAAAAGGCCAAAACCTGGGCCAGGTTCCACACCCCGCCGTACAGCCCGTATTCCATTATGTTCGCGCCGGTAACCAGAAAGGCCGCCGCGAGCATGGCCCACACGGGCGTAAGGCGCGCCTTTTTCGCCATGGAAAAGCCCACGCAATAGCTGCCCAGGAAAAAAACCATCGAAACCAGACGGCTGGGCGTAGCCTCGCCGAATATCATCGCCAGCGGCAGCATGACGAGCGAGGGGAAGGGCGGGAAGCTGATGTACTGCCGGGCGTTAAAGATTGCGATTTCCAGATACGGATATTCGCCCACGATGTCTATGCGCCCGTCCAGCCAGGCCAGCGCCTGCAGGGTATAAGAATCGTATACGCTGTGTTCCAGCAGGGGCAGCCCCAGAAGGCGGCACAGCGTTAAATACGCGCCCAGCACAAAACACAGCCCGGCCAGGCCGAACAGGGCGTACCGGCGCGCGCTCATATGGCTCTATGGCCCAGGCCGATAGCCACTTCGTTTAAATGCAAAAGGCCAACGCCGAAAAACACCGCTACCGCCACGTTGTTGCCCGAACGCGCGATGCCGATTTTGCCGCCCACGTTCAGCCCGATGGCCTTGTTGGTCACCTGGGAAAGCGCCTCGCGGGTCGCGCCCGCGACCGAGCCCTCTTCGTGGTATTCGGTCAGGGAAATCACCCCTTCGCGCTTGGCGGCCACGACCGCGCGCTCCACAATGCGCATGACGGAGGATATAAATTCGCCGCCGTAATCCACCGCCGCCGCAATGACGTCGCTTTGGGCCAGTTCGGCCTTAAGCGTTTTTTCCTCGTCGCGCGAACGGGTCAGGCACATGAGTATCGCGGCGCGCGAAACCGTGCGGCTTCCACTGATATTTTGATCCATGCCATACCTCCTATAAATCGCCGGACAGGCTTTGCGCCGCGCTATTGCCGGCCAGCGCGCCGGTAGAAAAGGCCAATTGCAGGTTAAAGCCGCCCGTAAGCGCGTCCACGTCGATTACCTCGCCCGCAAAGTACAATCCGTCCACCTTGCGCGAGGCCATGGTGGAGGGCGATATATCGCGCGTATCCACGCCGCCGCGCGTGACGATCGCCTCGTCAAAGCCGCGCGTGCCCTTTACGGTCAGCGGCAGACGCTTGATAAGCGCCACAATCTGTCGGCGCTGCGCCTGAGTAATGGTATCCACCTGCTGCTTAGGCGAAAAGCCCAGCAGATCAATTAACTGCGCGGCCAGGCTCTTGGGCGCTAACAATTCCATCGCGCTGCGCAGCGTGCGGCCGCGCATGGCCGCGTAGTCGCGCAAAAGCCGCTTGTCCAACGCGGATTCGTCCAGCGCGCTTTTTAAATCAATGGCCAGCGCCACGCCCTGGCAGGGATCGGGCAACAGGCTGGACAGCGTCAGCGCCAGCGGGCCGGACAACCCGAAATGGGTAAAGAGCAATTCTCCCTGCTCTTTGAACAGCTTTTTCTTGCCTTGAGAGGCCGAAAGCACCACGTTTTTAAGCGAAAGCCCCATCAGATTGCGGGGCCAGGTTTCCACGGTTTCAATGGGCGCCAGCGCGCAGCGCGGCTTTGTTACGCGGTGCCCGGTCTGCTCCGCTATGCGCAGCCCGTCGCCCGTGGAGCCGGTTAAAGGATAGCTCAGCCCGCCGGTAGCGATAATCACGCGCCGCGCGGCGACGCGGCCGCCCTCTTTAAACCGCACGCCGGTTACGGCGCCCGCTTCCACGTCGACGGATTGAACGCACGCGCCAAAACGGCATTCCACGCCCAAACGCCGTATCTCTTTTTCCAGCGCGCGCGTGATGTCGCTGGCGTGGTCGGATACGGGAAACACGCGCCCGCCGCGCTCGACCTTCAACGGCACGCCCAGAGCGCCGATCATGTCCATCAGCGCGCGGTTGTCAAAGGCGTTTAGCGCCGCGTACATAAAGCGGGGGTTGCGCACGATGTTTTTCATAAACGCATCCGGTTCGGCGGCGTTGGTCAGATTGCAGCGCCCCTTTCCGGTGATGTAAAGCTTTTTGCCCATTTTTTCGTTGGACTCGGCCAGCAAAACGCGCGCGCCCGCGCGCGCGGCAAATATCGCGGCCATCATGCCCGCCGCGCCTGCGCCGATAATCAATATGTCCGTACCGTTCGTCATGCCCTGCGGGCGGCCGCCCTTATCCCTCGCTTTTTCCCAAATATACGTTGTATTCGTCCCAGATGCCTTCCAATTGATCGAAATACGCGGCTACCTCCTGGCGCCGGCGCTGGCCCAACGCCACAATCAGCGCGTTGATCAGCGAAAGCGGCGCCGCCAGCGAATCCACAAAGGAGGCCATGTCGCTTTTTGCGGTCAGGCACAAATCCGAGGCCGAATACAGCGGGGAAAGCGGGCCGTCGGTAATGGACACCAGTTTCGCGCCGCGGCTGCGCGCAAAGCTCATCGCCTCGATGGTGCGGCTGGTATAGCGGGGAAAGCTGATACTGATGAGCAAATCGCCCGCGCTGATGCGGCTGATCTGCTCAAATACGTCGCTGATACCCGAGGTGACCACGTGTACGTTGGCGAAGATAAAATTAAGGTAGTGCCCCATAAACTGCGCAAGCGGCGCAGAAGCGCGAAGGCCCAGCACGTAGATGTGATTGGCGGATAGGATGCTCTCAATCACGTTTTCAAACGTGCCCATGTCCAGCTCGTCTATTGTGGAGCGAATGTTTTGTATGTCGGCTTTCAGCACGCGGCTAAGCACCTGGGCGTGATCCATATCCGAGGTCATTTCAAAGCGCTGCGCGGCGGTCAGCCGGTGACGGATCAGCTCCTGCAGCGCCTTTTGCAGATGCGGATAGCCGTCGTATCCAAGCGCCGCGGCAAAGCGCACAACGGTGGACTCGCTTACGCCTACGTATTCGCCCAGGCGCGACGCGGTCATGAAAGCGGCTTTGTCATAATGGGTTACGATGCACTCGGCGATGCGCCGGTGGCTTTTGGACAGTTTTTTACCGCTGTGGTTCAGGCGTTGAATCAGTTCCTGAGCGTTCTCCATTGCGTCCTCCA
>CAWVLE010000199.1:0-11780 GCA_963929805.1 uncultured Eubacteriales bacterium
TAATTGGCGATATAGCGCAGCATTTCGGATAGTTTCAGGCACATGGACACGGTTTTTTCCGAGCCCTCCTCCTCGCCCGTGGCGCAGATGACCGAAAGTATGTTGTATAAAAAGTGCGGGTTCATCTGCGATTGCAGCGCGTGCAGGTAGGCGCGCATCTCCATCCCGATCGATTCGTTCAGCCGTCCCAGGGTCTCGCGAAAGGCGCGGTCCAGCGCGTATACCTCGGCGGGCGCGTAACGGCCCAGCGCGTATTCGCGTTCGTCCAGCGCCATGTGGTTAAGCGTAACCCGTTCCACCGCCTCGCTCAGCCGGCTCAGCGGACGCGTCACGCGGTCGGCCAGCAGGTACACGGCCAATACCAGCGCGGCCGCGAGCAGCGCGGCCGCAAGCGCCAGCGTCATAAGCGTTGAGCGATAGGGCGCGGACAGCGCCGCGCGGTTTTTCGCGCGCACCAGGTACCAGCCCGCGATATCCGCGCGCGCCTTGCTGACAAACAGGCGGCCTTCGCGGCCCTCGTATTCGCCGCTGGACACGCGCTGGCCGTCGTCCTCAAACGACAGCGCGCCCAGGCGCGCCTGTTCGGCCATGCCGCCCGGGTCTTCAGGCAAAAGGATGTTGCCCTCCCCGTCCATAAGCAGGCTGACCGAATTTTCGTCCTGGTAAAACAGGTTGGACGCCTCCAGCGCGCCGATATCCTGCTGCACGGCTACGATGCCGTATATCTGGCTGACATAGGCGTTGGACAGCGGCTTTAAAATAGAAAACAGCCGGTTTGTGGCGCTGTTGGAAAATCGGTCCGCCGCCGGCGGCAGCACAACGCGGCGCTGCGGGCTGCGCTCTATCGCCTCCAGTTGCGCGCCCAGCGTTTCCTTATCGCTCAGCGTGCGCGTAATATACTCCTTGGTTTCGTATAGCGCGCCCGCCGACACATAATCGCCGCCCAGATTATACACGCTTACCCGCGCCGCGGTACCGGTTACGCCGTTTAGCGTGGCCAGCAGGCTGGTCGCGTCGATGTATTCGAGCAGGTTGTGCTCAAAATAGTTTTCGTTGTCGGTATCCCCGCACAGCGGCACAAAATAGCTGATCAGCTGCGCGTTGCTCATGGTTTGCGAGGCCAGCGTATCCAATTCGCGCAGCGACATTTCCACCTGCCGCAGCGCGGAAAGCACGCCCTCCTCCTGCGCGGCGCGCTCGATGCGGCCGCCACCACTGGCGATGACGCCGGCCAGCACCCCCGAAAACGCGCACACGCACAGCACAATCACCGCCGAATAGGCAAAGAACACCCGGCTTTTAAAGCCAACCGGTTTCTGCCGCACCTTTTTCCTCCAATCCCGGCCCATGCGGCCCGCGCTGGTTTTTACCGTAATATTATACAGCATTTGTACCAATATTTCACGCTAATTCCAATATATTTTAAATTTTGACATCACCATTTTAAAATTTGCCATTTACCCTGCCGCGCCCACAACGTTATACTTAGGTTAATCTCAAACAGTGTGCGGGGGATAGACATGCCGGAAAAAATACTGGAAATTACCGGAATCACCAAAATATTTCCGGGCGTCAAGGCGCTGGACAACGTCCAATTTGAGCTTGAAAAGGGCGAGATCCACGCGCTGATGGGGGAAAACGGCGCCGGCAAATCCACCTTTATCAAGGTGCTTACCGGCGTACACCAGCCCGACAGCGGAAGGATACTGCTCGACGGCAAGCCGGTCGTGATGCACGACCCGCTCGTCGCGCAGCGCCACGGCATCGCGGCCATCTATCAGCACCTTGCGGCCTATCCCGATCTAAGCGTGGCCGAAAATATCTTTATGGGTCATGAGCGGCTGGGCCGGTGCGGCAACATTCAATGGAAAAAGGCCAACCAGCAGGCGCGCGAACTGTTGCGCTCGCTGGGTTCGGATATCAGCCCCACCGAGCGCATGGGCGTGCTTTCCGTGGCCCAGCAACAGCTGGTGGAAATCGCCAAGGCGCTTTCCCAAAACGCGCGCGTGCTGATTATGGACGAGCCCACCGCCGCGCTTTCGCGCCGCGAAAGCGAAGAGTTGTACGAAATCGTGCGCCGGCTGCGCGCGGGCGGCACGTCGGTCATCCTCATTTCGCACCGGTTCGAGGACATGTACCGGCTGGCCGACCGGGTAACCGTGCTGCGCGACGCCAAATACATCGGCACCTGGCGCGTAAACGAGGTAAGCAACGAAGAGCTGGTGCGCCACATGGTGGGGCGTTCCATCGACCAGTTCTTTCCCAAAAAGACGGCGCCCATTGCGGGCGAACTGTTGCGCGTAGAGCGCCTGAGCCGGATGGGCTATTTTGCCGACGTAAGCTTTACGCTGCACGCGGGCGAAATCCTGGGCCTGACCGGGCTGGTGGGCGCGGGGCGCACCGAGGTAGTAGAAGCCCTGGTGGGCGTAACCCGCCCAAGCGGCGGCGCGGTGTACGTGGAAGGCAAAAAGGTTTCCATCGGCAGCCCATACGAGGCCATGCGCCTGGGCATCGGGCTGTTGCCGGAGGACCGCCAAAAGCAGGGGTTGCTTTTGCCCTGGTCCATCGGGCGAAACATCACGCTGCCCTCGCTGGAGCGATTCGTAAAGCGCGGCATGCTTGCGGGCAGGGACGAGCGGTCCGCGGCCGACGAGCTGAAAAAACTTTTGGATGTAAAGGCGCCCGATATCGACGAGGCGGCCGGCGCGCTCTCCGGCGGCAATCAGCAAAAAGTGGTCGTGGCAAAGCTACTGGCCGGAAACGCCAAAATCCTCATTCTGGACGAGCCGACCAAGGGCGTGGACGTGGGCAGTAAGGCGCAGATTTACGAAATCATGTGCCAGCTGGCGGCAAAGGGGTTTGGCATTTTGCTCATTTCGTCCGAACTGCCCGAGGTCATCAACATGTGCGACAATGTGGTGGTTATGCGCGAAGGCCGCGTTTCCACCATCATTCCCCGCGCGGAGGCTACGCAGGAAAACGTGCTCACCGCGGCCATGCCGCTGGAAAAGCGGGCCTGAGCCGGCGCGCCGGCCCAAAAGGAGTGTGATCGAACCATGCGGGATACGTCCAAGCGGGCGCCGCTTTACACCCTGCTGATTAAGTACCGGGAAATCGGGCTGTGCATCATCATTGCGCTGCTCATCGGCGTGGTGGCGCTGCGCAACGCGCAATTTGCTTCCTTTGATAATCTATTGTTTATTGTGGAAGATACCGCCATCATGGCCATTCTGGCCGCCGGTATGCTGTGCGTGCTGCTGGTGGGTTCCATCGATATTTCCATATCGGCCATTATGGCGTTGTCGGCCATGGTGACGGGCGTCATTATGCGGTCAAACCTTACCAGTACGGATGTCACGCAAATCGTAGAGGGCGCGGAAACGCTTATTACCGTGCGCGAAAGCCTGCCCATGGGGCTGCTCATACTGATCGGCGTGGCAACCGGCACGCTAATCGGGCTGGTCAACGGCCTGATTATCGCATACGGCAAGGTTCTGCCCATCGTCACCACGCTGGGCATGCAGTACATCGTATACGGGCTTTGCCACATCGTGTCCAACAGCACGGCGGTATACCGCAAGGACATGTCCGACGCCTTTTTCGAGTTTACCCGCGTGGAGCCGTTGGGCATAGACAGCAAAATATGGATTATGCTGTTCGTTTACGTGGCGCTGATGATATTTATCACCTATTTCCGGCGCGGACGCCATTTGTACGCGGTGGGGTCCAATATGGAGGCGGCGCGCATGCGCGGCATACCGGTGGACCGTACCATCGTCATGGCCCACGTCATCATGGGCGCGCTGGCCGCGCTGGCCGGGCTTTTGTACGCCTCGCGCGATACAAAAATTACCCAGGATATGGCTAACGGCTATGAGATGTACGTAATCGCGGCCTGCGTAATCGGCGGCGTATCGGTTACCGGCGGGTCGGGCAAGATCTGGGGCGTGCTGCTGGGCGCAATGACCATTGGCGTGATCAACAACGCGCTGACCATGCTGCGCCTGACCGGCAACAGCGAGTTCTGGAAAAAGGCCATACAGGGCGCGCTGATTCTGATCGCCGTGGTATCCAACGTGGTACTGCAACGCACCATGGACCGGCAAAACCTCCGAAGGAGGAATATATGATGAAAAGGGTGGCGCGCGCTTTTTTAAAGTGGGAATGGCTGCTGGTGGCGCTCACGGTGGCGGTATATCTGTTCTTCAGCAACCAGTCGGAAAACTATACCCTTGCAAAGCTGCTCGGGCAGACCCGCGTGTACATGGTGGACGTAGGTTTTATGGCGCTGGGCATGATGCTGATATTAATACTGGGCGATATCGACATATCGGTGGCTTCTACCGCCTCGCTCAGCGTAACGGTGATGGCGCTTTTGTATGGCGAAGGTTCCGGCGCGCCCTTCCCGGTGGCGCTGGCCGCGGCGTTGCTGGTAGGCACGCTGTGCGGCGCGGTCAACGGGCTGCTGGTTACCCGGTTTAAAGAGCTTTTCCCCATGATCATCACGCTGGCCACTTCCACGCTGTTTCGCGGCATAGCCTACATACTGCTAAAGGACCAGTCGGCCGGCAAATTTCCGGATTGGTTTAAAACCTCGCTGGGCTACGGCACGGTAAACATTCTGGGCGCGGATTTCCCCATCATGCTCATCTGCCTGCTGGCGGTCATTCCGGTATTTTATATATGGCTGCACCGCACCGCCTCGGGCCGGCGCATCTTCGCCACCGGCACCAACATCGTCACCTCGCGCTATTCGGGCCTTCGCACCGACCGGATCAAGTTGGCCATGTTTACGCTAAACGGGCTGATGGCCGCGCTGGGCGGCATCTTCCTGGCCGCGCGCACGGGCTCGGTCAAATATACCATCGCCACCGGGTACGAAATGCAGGCCATCGCCATCGCGGTGCTGGGCGGCGCGTCCACCGCGGGCGGAAAGGGCTCGGTTATCGGCACGCTGCTCGCGCTGGCGCTTATGACCTGCCTGAAAAACGGGCTGATGCTTTTGTACAACGACGCCTTTATACTGAACCTGGCCATCGGCGTGCTATTGATCGCCATCGTGTTGGTGCCCAATCTGGCCGGCATGATTAACCGCGCGCGCCTGGTGCGCCAACGCCGCGACAGCGCGCTAAAGCCAACCTAGCGGCTTTCATCCCATCGAATTAGCCGGGGAACGCAATCCCCGCTAAAAATAAGGAGGTATTCTCATGCGCAAAGTTCTTTCAACGCTGCTGGCTCTGATGCTGGTACTGAGCATCGCCCTTCCTACGCTGGCTGAGGAAGCCATCTCCATCGGTGTGGTCTACAAACAGACCGGCAATCCCTTCTTCGACGCGGCCGTGCGCGGGTTTGAGGAAGCTCAGGGCGAATTGGGCTTTGAATTTATCCACAACGGCCCTGCCGATTCCTCCAACGAAGGCCAGATCCAGATCATTGAAGGCTACATTCAGCAGGAAGTGGACGCCATCGCCGTGTCGGCCAACGACGCCGAGGGCCTGGTAGCCGTGCTGCAATCGGCCAAAGATCAGGGCATCAAAGTGGTTTCCTGGGACTCCAAGGTCAACGCTGAGGGCCGCGACCTGAACGTAGACCCCTCCATCGCCGAGAACATCGGCCGCGTACAGATTCAGGAAATCGCCCAGCAGATCGGCGGCGCGGGCCAGATCGCCATCCTCTCCGCCGGCGCTACCATGGATAACCAGAATACCTGGATCGAGTACATGAAGCAGGAACTGGAAAAAGAGGAATATAAGGATATCGAACTGGTCACCATCGTGTACGGCGACGACCTGACCGATAAATCCTATCAGGAAATGCAGGGCCTGATCAATTCCTATCCCGACTTAAAGGGCGTCATTTCTCCCACCACCGTGGGCATCGCCGCGGCCGCCGTATGCATCCAGGATAACGGGCTTGCGGGCAAGATCAAGCTGACCGGCCTGGGCCTGCCCTCCGAAATGGCCGACTATATCAAGGCGGGCGTGTGCGAAGGCATGTACCTGTGGAACCCGATCGACATGGGCTACTGCGCGGCCTACGCCACCGTAGCGCTGGTCAACGGCGATATCACCGGCGCCGTGGGCGATACCTTTGAGGCGGGCCGTCTGGGCGCCCAGGAAGTGTTCGACGCGGGCGACGGCGGCACTTTCACCATCGTCGGCGATCCCTATCGCTTCTCCGCCGAGAACATCGACGAGTGGAAGGACGTCTATTAATAGAGCCGGCCTGCCGCTTACCCCGTGCCGCGCATCCCCCCTGTCTGTAAGTATTTAGAAAAGAAAGGCGCGCCATCAACCCGGGTAAACCGCGCGCGCATGCAAGCGGATCTTGCGCGGCCAGGTAGACGTTCTATTCATTGGGTCTGACGAAGAAACCGCTTCCTGTTTGTTTATGGAAACAGGGAGCGGTTTTTTGTTCTGCCTGTTCGCTTTGGCATAAGCGCCCGCCGTTGCGTTTTAAAGTAGCGGCGGCGCCTCGTTCCGTCGCTCCTTTCGCCCGCCTGAGAACGGCCCGCGCATGCTGTTTTTCCCCTCGCCCCTTGCCGCCCCCCATGAGGGAGACCACAGGCCGGCTGGCGAGGCGATAAAAGGGGAAGTGAAACCGGTGTAAGCCGTTTTCCCCCTTGCCTCCCCCAAGGGGGAGGTGGACCGGCGTAGCCGGGCCGGAGAGGGGGCTTCCCCTCCCACATGCGTTGCCTGCCTGTAAGTTACCCGCCCAGATCCCCCTCTCAGTCTCGCTCCGCTCGACGGCTTCCAGGAAAGGGGAGTCAGGAAAGAGAACAGCACTTCGCTCGACGGCTTCCCCGCGGGAACCAGGAGGGATAAGCGCTACCGCTCAACGCCCCTCATAGGAGGGCCAGGGAAAAATGGCGCAATAAAGCGGGGCTGACAAAACAGCCCCGCTCAGCACAGCCTCAATTTATCACACGATTCGAGCGTCCTTAAACCTATTGCTTCGAGATCAACGGATGGAAGCACAGCACCTTGCGCTGGCCGCCCATGTCGATCATATTCGGCCGTTTTTTCCGGCACTCCTCCGTAGCGTAGGAACAGCGCGGCGCAAACTTGCAGTAGGTAATCGCGTACTCCTTGTCCTCCATATCCGGCATGACCATCTCTTCGTTCCATTTATCGCCCACGCGTGGCACGGCGTTCATCAAAAGCTCCGTATACGGGTGCGCGGGATTATCCATAATCTCCTTGGCCGGTCCGTACTCAATCAGGCCGCCGCGATAGAGCGTGGCGATATAGTCCGATACGTAATAGGCCGTGGAAAGGTCGTGGGTAATATAGATAAAGGAAACGCTGTATTTGTCCTTGAGCTCCTTGAAGAGGTTAACGATGTTCATCTTCATGGAGGCATCGATCGCGGCCACGGGCTCGTCGGCAATGATCAGCTTGGGCTTGGTAATCAGCGCGCGCGCGATGGAAACGCGTTGCAGCTCGCCGCCGGAGAACTGGGTGGGGTATTTATTCTTAACCACCGCCAGCGACATGCCCACGTTGCGCAGCGTTTCGTCCACAAGCTTTTCCGCTTCCGAGTGGCTTTTGCAGATGCCCAGCCGCAACGCCGTGTTAAACAGATAGGTATCTACGGTCTTTCTAGCCGAGAAGGATTCGTAGGGGTTCTGGAAAATCGGCTGGACATCCAGCTTAAACTGTTTGGGATTATACGCCTTTTTATTCGCGTAAGAATTGCCCAATAGGCGGATATCGCCCATATCCGGTTTATGCAGCCGCAAAATCATTTTGCACAGCGTGGATTTTCCGCAGCCCGACTCGCCTACGATGGAAAGGATGACCGGCTTACCGGCGTCGATATCCAGCGAGACATCGTCTACCGCCACCAGTTTTTTGCCCATCAGCATGCCGCCGATGCGGAAGATTTTGCTGACACCTTGAATTTCAAGTAACTTTTCAGCCATGTCAGTTCACCTCCGAAACCAGATAATGGCATGCGGCAAAGCGCCCGGGTTTGATCTCCCGGAATACCGGAACATCCTGCTTGCACTTGTCCGTCGCCTGCGGGCAGCGCGCGGCAAATCGGCAGCCCGGCGGGGGATTTTTCAGGGCCGGCGGACGGCCGGGAATGCCCACCTTCTGGCTCTTGTCGCCTACGCGCGGCAACGCGCCGATGAGCATCTTCGTATAGGGATGGATCGGATCGTCGAAGATATCCTCCGTCTTGCCCAGCTCCACAAAGCTGCCGGAATACATGATTCCCATGCGGTTGGTGATCTGATAATGCACGCCCATGTCGTGGCTGACGATAACCAGCGTGTTTTTAAACTGCCTTTGCAGCCGCGTCAGCATCATGAGTATGCCGCGCTGCACCACCACGTCCAGCGCCGTGGTGGGCTCGTCGGCCAGCACCACGTTGGGCGACATAAAGGTAGCAAGCGCTATGATGGCGCGCTGGCGCATACCGCCGGAAAGCTGGAACGGGAAAGCCTCCAACACGTCGCGCGAAAGCCCCAGTTCCTCCAGATATTTGCCTACCCGCTCCAACGTCTGCTGCTCGGTTTCGTTTTTCCGGTCCTCGCTGGAAATGGAGTCCAGAAACTGGCTTTTCAGCCGCACGATGGGGTTGAGCACGCTCTGCGCCGCCTGCGGAATGTAGGAAATATTGTTCCACCAGCTTTGGCGGATCTGGCCGGACTCATAGGAGAACGGCTTTCCGTTTTTCTCCCCGGAGAGGATTACCTTGCCCGCGTCGATCTGAAGCGGGAATTCGATGATGTCATAGAGCGTCTTCAGCAGCGTCGATTTTCCGCAACCGGATTCACCGGCGATACCAAATATCTCGTTGTCGTAAATCTCAAAATCCACGTCCTTTACGACATACACGTTGCCGTCAATGGTTTTATAGGAGGCGGATAAATGGTCAATTTTCAACATCTTTATCTACCTCGTTTCATAGACATGTAGTCGTTGTAGCCGGTGATCAGCATGAACAGGCCGACAAACAGCAAAATCGTACCGATGATCGGCGGCAGGATCCAGTTCCATCTGCCCGCCATAATCGCGTTGTACTGCCGCGCCCACTGAATCATGTTGCCCAGCGAAACCAGACTCGCCGGAGACAAGCCGAGCACCGCAAGGCTGGATTCCGACGCAATCGCAGACAGGGTCGCGTTCATGAAGTTAGACAGCGACCAGGTCAGCGCATAGGGAAGAATTTCGGTCACAACGACCTGTATCGTGCCTTCGCCCGAAAACCACGCCGTGTGGATAAAATCGCGCTCCTTGATGGTCAGCGCCATGGAACGTATCTGCCGGCTCGGCCACGCCCATGCGAACATCGCCAACACCAGCGCCATTAAGACCACCGTCGAATTGCTTCCCTTCATTAACGCCGTCATCAAAATCAATACCGGCAACGACGGAATGACGACGAACGTATCGGTAATTACCATTAGCGTCCTGTCCACTCCACCGCCGACAAATCCGGCGATCAGGCCAACAAACACGCCCACTACCGTACCCAGGAAGGCCACGATGAAGCCGATGGACAGCGAATTGTGAATGGCCTCAATAAGCAGCCAGAAGATGTCCTGCCCCTGCGAAGTCGTTCCAAAGAAGTGCTCCGAAGAAGGCGGCAGGTTCTTCTGCATAACGTTGTTCGGGAACGGATCCACATGCGGAATAAGGTATACCACGAAGCCGAGAACAAGGAAGAAGAGGGTCATGATCAGACCGAGTTTCAACCGGAAGCTCGCGTTTCTCCAAAACCGTTTCATTTCTCTCACTCCCCTCCTCTCAGCTATAGCGGATACGCGGATCGATGAACGGATAGATCAGGTCAGCAATCAGCGTACAGGTCGAAATTGCAACAATTGAAATGGTAATACAGCCAAGAATCATGTTGTAGTCCGACTGCGTAATCGCCTTCTGAATCAGTTCGCCCACCCCAGGGTAACCGAAGATGATTTCCGTCATGATCGAACCGTTAAATACGCCGCCCAGGCTCATAGCCAACGCCGTAATCTGCGTCAGGATCGAGTTGCGGAAAACATAGCTTCTGCCGATTTTTCCCTCTTTCAGGCCGCGATATCGCGCGTAGAGGACAAAGTCCTCCTCCGAAGTTGTGCTGGAGAGCGATTTCATGGAGATGATCCACCAACCAGTGCCCAAAAGCAGTATCGATATCGCCGGAAGCACCGATGCGCGCAACAGCGTGGTAATAAACGCCCACGTTCCACCGTTGTACATAATCGTTGCCTGAAGTGGGAACCAGCCCAGCACGTATGAGAACACGATCTGTAACACCAACGCAACGATGAAATAGGGAATCGGGTAAATGCAAATTGCAATACTTTCCAATATCTTGGAGGAACGTTTATTCTTACGGAAGCCCGCCAACAAGCCAATCAAGTTTCCGATGATCCAGGCGAGAACCGTCGTCGTCATTGATAGACCGACCGTAAATGGCAGGTTTCGTGCGATGATATCTCCGGCAGGCTCCGGATAGCTCATCAGCGAGGGGCCAAAGTCAAAATGCAACAGTCCGTTCCAGAGGAAGGACGTATACTGCTCCCACAGCGAACCCTCCAAGCCAAACTGAACGCGCAGCGACTTGCGCAGCTCTTCCATCGCTACCGGGTCCATCTGACCCGAGCGAGCCTGCATCTGGCCGATCATGTTCTCGACCGGGTCGGACGGGAACATGCGTGGGATGAAAAAGATGAACGTGACGCCTATCAGGATCGTCAGCGCCCATGTCAATAGGCGCAAGCCCAGATATTTCCAAAATTTCACTGGCCACACCCCTCCGAGTCACAGTATTTAAAGAACAATTGCCGTCTTCAGGCGGCCGCGCTACCTTCAGCGGAGCGAGCCATGATCCATATCCTTTGCAGGATATTCGAAAGCACGCGCCGCCGCAGCAGGCGGCGCGTGCCCGGTCGATTGGCTATGCCCGTTCAGGCATCTTTAAGGCTGTTACGCCACAGGGGACAGGTGCGGGATGATGTACTTGAAGCAGCTCCACCACCACCACGGACCATTGTACGGATTGTCCGCGCAGGGATAGCCGGCCCAAACCGTGCTGTTGGTCGGAACGAACTTCACGCCCGAATGGAAACCGATGAACGGCATATCCTGAATCGCAACCTTAACGAATTCAAGTCCAAGTTCATACGCCTCGTCGCTGTCCGGGCTGATCTTGGCCAACTCGTGGATGATCTCGGTCGCGCGCTCGTTGTTCCAGCGCATACCGTTGCCGCCGATACCGGTCTCGCCCAGGGGAGTAATCAGGTCCGCGTCATACTGAGAAATCGCGCCATAGATGTCGCGGGTGATAAACTGGGTCGGCCAGTAACCGGCGATATAGTAGTTACCAGTAGAGTCGTTGGCCGTCCAAGTGGAGGAAGACTCACTGAAGATGTTGCAGGTAAAGCCGAACTTAAGCAGCTGGTCATACGCAGCCTGCACGCCGCGGCCCGCCTGCTGCTCGGTGTCAGCCAGGTAAGTCAGGTTGAGTACGAAAGGCGCGTCGTTGAAGTACCAGCCGTCGTCACGCAGTTCGAGGCCCGCTTTCTTAAACAGCTTGGTGGCGGCTTCCGGATCGTACTTCCAGCAGCCGATACCGAACATCTCAATCAGTTCTTCCTCGGTGCCTTCGATGCCCAGCATGCTGGCCATGCGGGTCGCATACTCGAAGTCGAACGGCTTGACGGTCGTGCCATCGCCCAGATCCAGTTCGAACTCCTCGAGCCACGGAATCAGCGGCTCATAGTAGGCATCCTGACCGGCGCTGGTGGCGGTGATGATCGGGAACAC
>CAWVLE010000200.1:0-8646 GCA_963929805.1 uncultured Eubacteriales bacterium
CCTGGACGAAGACGACGCGCTTTTTGTGCTGGGCGGCGCGAAGGAGCTGTTCGAGGGCGGGCGGCGCGCCATGTTCCCGGCGCTTTCTCACGCGTAGGGCGCGCCGCGTTTTTCGAAGGCGGGCCCGGGACGGTACCAGGTTCGGCCGCGTAAGGTACAAAATTATTTAGAAAACCAAATGGTTCCATAGATTTACGCGTATAAATTAAAAATTCATAACGGCTATAACGTGGGCGGCTATCTGGACTGAGCCGCCCCCAAAAAATTAGCCGCCTCTACCCGCGCAAATTCGCGCGCGCCCGCTTGACAGTGGACGCGCGCGGGTACATAATAAAGGGAAATATGCGGCGATCGCCGGAGGAGAAGAAAAGCATGCTTAATTGGCTGGTAAAAAAATTTGTGCCCGATTGCGACGCGGTGGACGATCCACAGGTGCGCGAGCGATACAGCACGCTGACCGGCCTGATGGGCATTTTTTTTAATCTTTTGCTCTTTGGCGTAAAGCTGCCCATCGGCCTGATCACCGGATCGATCGCCATTACCTCGGACGCCTTTAACAACGTGTCCGACATGGGCTCCTCGGTCATATCGGTAATCGGCATGCGCATGGCTTCGCGGCGCGCCGACCGGGAACACCCCTTTGGACATGGGCGGCTGGAATACATTTCGGCGCTGGCCATTGCGGCGCTGATTTTTGTGGTGGGCTTTGAACTGCTGCGCGAATCGGTATCCCAGCTGTTTACCCCGGAACCGGTGCATCTTAACCCGGCGCTGCTGTTTGTGCTGGCGTTGTCGGTGGCGGTAAAGCTGTTTATGTTTTATTACAACCGCAAGCTGGGCGCGCGCATCAACTCCAGCGTGATGCGCGCCACCGCGTCGGACAGTTTAAACGACGCGCTGACCACCACCGCGGTTATCGCCGCCGCGCTGATCAGCCCGCACGTAGACCTGCCCGTGGACGCGCTGGCCGGCCTGGCCATGTCGGGCCTGATACTGTATTCGGGCTACAGCACCGCGCGCGAGACGGTGGATCTTTTGCTGGGCGGAAAGCCCGACCCCGAACTGGTCAAAAAGCTAAGCCGCATGGTGCTCGACAGCGAGGGCGTGGTGGGCATACACGACATGATCCTGCACGACTACGGGCCGGGCCGCGTAATGGCCTCGGTACACGCCGAGGTAAGCGACGACGCCGATATCGTGCGCATCCATGAATTGATCGACGCCGCCGAGCAGCGCATACAGGCCCAGCTGGGCGTGCCCATCGTCATCCATATGGACCCGATATCGGTAAACTGCGAACGCACAAACCACATACGCGATCAAATCGCCGGCGCGGCCCGCAGCATCGAACCCAGCCTGACCATACACGATTTTCGTATGACCGACGGGGAAAACCGCATAAACCTGATCTTCGACCTGGTAGTGCCCTGCGAATGGGACGGCGCTAAGCGCGAAGCGGTCGTTAACGAAATGAGCGAACGGATGCGCGCGATCGACCCACGCTACCGGTGCGTAATACAGTTGGACAATCAGTACGCGTTATAGGCAAACCGCGCCGCAAACCGGGTTTTGTGCAATTTGACGAAAATATTCACTTATTTGACGCGAGGATGTATATTGTATAGGGGTATACGCATAAATCTTGCCGTAAAAGAAGGAAATTTGGCCGATTATGGCGTATAATTATTATCGTATACGCGTATAATTGGATATACAGTTTTATCCATGCATTCATGCGGAAAGGAAACCCCTATGAAATTTTTTCGGTTAAGCCGGCCCAGAAACCGGCGGCATCCCTCGCGCAGATACCCGCTGTACGCCGCAGCGGGCGCGTTTGCCGCGCTGGCCATAGCGCTGTTGGTGGTGGGCATATTGCGCGGCCGGGACGCGAGCATGCTAAGCGAAAACCGCGCGCAGCTGTCCTCGCGGATTCAGAGCGATTTGAACATGGTGCTGCGCGCCTATGACGAGATGAGCCTGCCCAAGGCCGACATCTCGGGCAGTGTGCTGCCCACCATGCGCATGCATTTGTATGCGGCCGACGCGCTCAACGACGTGATGACCGATATCTACGGCGAGGATTACTCGGTTATCGACAGCGACTTTTACCACCAGATTACCCAGACGATCGACGAAATAGATAAAAGCATCTCCCTGGGCCTGACCACGGACAGCGCAACCGACCAGCTTGGCGCCTATATGCTGCAAATGGAAGGCGTGCTGGCTTCGCGCTATGGAAGCGACGGCGTGTTATTGCCCAAGACCGCCGCGCTCAACACCACCGCGCCCTAGCCGGAAAGGCGGGCGCTTCCCTGTTTCCCCGGCGCGCAAAACCGGCCTACGCGGCGGCATGGCTTAATTGCCGTGCCGCTTTTTTTATACGGCGCGCGGCGCGCCCGACGCCGCTATTGCGCGGCGCGGGGCGGCGCTGGTATAATGATGGAAATGGCGGACGCGTTAAGGCTTAGTCGTGGAGGGAAACGGTATGAGGATGGACCCGGGCGCGGTATACCTGATTAAGCGGCTGAACGGGGCGGGGTACGAGGCCTACGCCGTGGGCGGCTGCGTGCGCGACCTGGCGCGCGGCGTGGAACCGCACGATTGGGATTTATGCACCAGCGCCACGCCCGAACAGATGCGGCTTTGCCTGGACGGGTTGCGCCTGCTGGATACGGGCGTGCGGCACGGGACGCTGAGCGCGCTGCTGGACGGACGCGTTTACGAGATAACCACCTTTCGCGCCGAGACGGGCTATAGCGATCACCGCCACCCAGATCAGGTGCGCTTTGTAACGAACCTTTATCAGGATCTTTCCCGGCGCGATTTTACCATTAACGCCATGGCGGCGGACGCGCGTGGCGCGATCGCGGACCCCTTTGGCGGCCGGGCCGATCTGGACGCGCGCCGCGTAAGATGCGTGGGCGAGGCGAGGCTGCGCTTTGAGGAGGACGCGTTGCGCATACTGCGCGCGCTGCGCTTTGCCAGCCGGCTGGATTTTGAAATAGAGCCCGATACCGAACGGGCCATGCGGGAAAAGGCCGCGCTGCTTGAATTTGTGTCGGCGGAACGCATATACGCCGAATTGACCAAAACCATTACCGGGACGGGCGCCGGCCGGGTCCTGGCGCGCTACGGCGATGTGCTGGGCGCGGTCATACCGGAAATCCTTCCCGCCATTGGGTTTGACCAGAAAAGCCCCCACCACGACGCCGACGTGTGGACGCACACCGCGCGCGCGGTGGACGCCGTGGAGGCGCGCGAATGCCTGCGCTGGGCCATGCTGCTGCACGACCTGGGCAAACCCGGCTGCTTTAGCCTGGACGCGCGCGGCGTGGGCCACTTTTACGGCCACGCGCAGGCGGGCGCCGACATCGCCGAGCGTACGCTTCATCGGCTTCGCGCCCCGCGCGCCGTGCGCGAGGGCGCGTGCGAGCTTATCCGCTCGCACGCTTCGCCGCCGCTTGCCTGCGAAAAGCAGGCCCGCCGCGCGCTGGCGCGCTATGGCGGGCAAGTTGTGGCGGACATGATGGCGGCGGCGCGGGCGGACGCGCTGGCGCAAAACCCGGCCATGCGCGCGCAAAAACTTGAGGAGCTCGCGCGCGCTCAGGCGCTGATTGAGCAGGTCGCGCGGGCCGACGCGGATCTGGCGCGCGGAAAATTAAACATAAGCGGCCGCGACCTGATCGGCCTGGGCATGCGCGAGGGCGTTGAGGTGGGGCGCATGCTCGGCGCGCTGCGCGAGCGCGTGCTGGAAGGCGAACTGGAAAACAGCCGCGAGGCGCTTTTGCGGCTTGCGCAAAAGATGCTTGATAAGCCCGATTGAGACGGGCGCGAGAAAGCGTAAAACGGCGGTGAAGAATCCTTTACACGAATGCAATATATAAATGATACGATAAAAAAGTAGAGTTGATGCGAAGTAAAACTAAAATTTATCCATTAATGCCATAAATTGATGCATAAAAATAAGCATATTTGCATTCATTTAAAAAAGGGGCTGGAAATTCTTCGGTGAATAGCGTATAATATTATCAAACGGTTATTTCTGTGTGTTTACGCGCGGAAGAAGAACCTATCTCAAAGGAGCTGGTGTGAAATGCGCCAAAAACAATGCATTGCAATGCTGCTGGCCGGTGGCCAGGGCAGTCGGTTGGGCCTGTTAACCAAGACGCTGGCTAAGCCGGCCGTGCCCTTTGGAGGAAAGTATCGAATCATAGACTTTCCGCTGTCCAACTGCTCGAATTCGGGCATAGATGTGGTGGGCGTACTCACACAATATCAGCCGCTGGAGTTGAACCGCTACATCGGTTCGGGCCAGCCGTGGGATCTGGACTTGACCAACGGCGGCGTATTTGTTCTGCCCCCGTACATGACGGGCAAAAGCGGCGAATGGTATCGCGGCACGGCAAACGCCATCTATCAGAACATCAGCTTTATCGAGCAGTACAAGCCCGAATACGTGCTGGTGCTCTCGGGCGACCACATTTATAAGATGGATTATGCCAAGATGCTTAACACCCACATCAAAAATGGCGCGGATGCGACCATTGCGGTGCGGCCCGTGCCGTGGGAAGTGGCCCCGTCCTTCGGCATCATGAACACCGACGCGCAGGGCAACATAACCGAGTTTGAGGAAAAGCCCAAGAACCCCAAGAGCAACCTGGCCTCCATGGGTGTGTACATATTTACCTGGCCCGTGCTCAAGAGCTATCTGATCGAAGACGAGGCGGACCCCGCCTCCCACAACGACTTTGGCAAGAACATTATTCCCAAAATGCTTTCGCGCGGCCTTAAGCTGATGGCCTACAGCTTTGAGGATTACTGGAAGGACGTGGGCACCATTTACAGCCTCTGGGAGGCCAATATGGATCTGATAAAAGATCCGCCCGCCTTTAACCTGTACGATAAGCACTGGCGCATCTACGCGCGCAACCCGGTGCTGCCGCCCCACTTTGTAGGCGATGGCGCCGAGGTGACCGGTTCGGTGATTACCGAAGGCTGCGAGGTGTACGGCGCGGTGCGCCATTCGGTGCTCTTTGCCGGCGCAAAGGTGCTAAAGGGCGCGATCGTGGAGGATAGCGCGGTTATGCCGGGCAGCGTGATTAAGCCGGGCGCCATCGTGCGCCGCGCGATTGTGGGCGAGAACTGCGTAATTGGCGAGAACTGCGTGGTGGGCGAGGGTGGCCAGGCCGAAATCGCGCTGGTCGGCTCGGACACGGTCATGCCCGCGGGCTTTACGGTCAGGCCGGGCGAGCAGATTTCCCAGGAGGAATGCGATAAGTGGGGAGGCGCGGCCAAATGAAAGACGTAATGGGCATTATTTACACCACCAAGGACGACATCACCATGCGTGAATTGACCGCTACCCGCGCGGTAGCCGCGCTGCCGGTGGTCGGACGTTACCGCATGATCGACTTTATGCTCTCCAACATGGTCAATTCGGGCATACGCAACGTGGGCGTCATCATGCAAAAGAACTATCATTCGCTGATGGACCACCTGGGCTCCGGCAAGGAGTGGGACCTGCACACCCGCAACGACGGCCTGTTTATATTGCCGCCCTTCCAGACCCGCGAAAACGTGGGCACCTACGACGGCACGCTGGACGCGCTGCGCTCCAATATCGGCTATCTGCGCCGCTCCAAGCAGGAATACGCCATCGTGACCGGCAGCTATTTCGTGTTCAGCACCACCTTTGACGACATGCTGGCCGCCCACATGGAATCGGGCGCGGACATCACGGTGATGTATACCAAGGCCGGCCCGGACGAGCGCCTGGCTACCGCGCTGCTGGGCGGGCACGCCTATCTCAACGTGGACGCCGAGGGCAACCTGCTGGATTTGGAAGTGGGCCCCAATGTGCCCAACTACCCCAACCTGAGCATGAACGTGGTGCTGATGAAGCGCACGCTGCTGGTACACCTGGTCGACCAGGCCGTGGCGCACGGCATGCATTCGCTGCACCGCGACCTGCTAAGCTACTATGTGCGCAACCGGCTGCTTAAGATAAAGGGCTATGAGTTCAAGGGCTATCAGCGCCGCATTGACTCCATACCCAGCTATTACCAGTTTAACATGGATATGCTCGATGAGAATATCCGCCAGGAGATATTTGGCAAGCACCCGGTGTATACCAAGGTGCGCGACGAAGTGCCCGCCAAATACGCCGAGGGCGCCGTGGCCAGCAATTCGCTGGTGGCCGACGGCTGCATTATAGAAGGCACGGTCATCGGCAGCGTGCTCTTCCGCGGCGTGCGCGTGCGGCGCGGCGCGGTGGTGCGCAACTCGGTCGTCATGCAGGAATCCGACATCCAGGAAGATGTGGAAGTGGAAAACGTCATACTGGATAAGACGGTTACCATTCGCAGCGGAAAGCTGATTGGGCAGCGGGCGTATCCGATCGTGATCGGCAAGGGCATGACGCTTTAAGGGACGGCCGGGCGCATGATTTATGGGTTTTTACCGGCCCGCGGCAGAGAGGATGTGTTTTGTTTATGAAGGTATTGTTTGCATCGAGCGAGTGCGTGCCCTTTTCCAAGACGGGCGGGCTGGCCGATGTGGCGGGCGCGCTGCCCAAAGCGTTGGCCGCGCGCGGCGTGGACGTGCGGGTAATCACCCCGCTTTACAGCGCCATCGCCAAGAACTGGCGCGCGCAGATGGAGCATGTGCTCTACTTTTACGTGAACCTGGGCTGGCGCCACCAGTACGTGGGCATTGAAAAGCTTCAGCTTAACGGCATCACCTATTATTTTATCGACAACGAATACTACTTTGGCCGGCCCTACATTTACGGCTCGGGCGGCGACGAGGGCGAGCGGTTCGCCTATTTTGCGCGCGCGGTGCTGGAGGCCATGCCGCTGATCGACTTTGTGCCCGACATACTGCACCTGAACGACTGGCAGTGCGGCATGATCCCCGCCATGCTGGAAATTCAGTATCGCGTGCTGAGCACCTATAAGAATATCCGCACGGTGTTCACCATCCACAATTTGCAGTACCAGGGCATCTTCCCCATCGATGAAATCGAGGAGCGCGTTTCGCTGGGCTATCTGGCCTATACGGCCGATCATCTGGAGTTCTACGGCCAGTGCAGCTTCATGAAGGGCGGGCTGACCTTCTCCGACAAGATTACCACCGTCAGCCCCACCTACGCCCAGGAAATACAGACCGCTTACTACGGCGAACGGCTGGACGGGCTGCTGCGCGCGCGCGCCGGGGATCTGGTGGGCATACTAAACGGCATCGATACCGTGGAGTACGATCCGCTGCACGACCCGCTCATCGAGCGCAATTATACCGTAAACACCATCGAGGACAAGCTCGCCAACAAGCTGGCGCTGCAAAAGGAACTGGGCTTGGACGAGGACGCCTCCGCGCCGCTGATCGCCATTATCAGTCGCCTGTCCGGACAGAAAGGGCTGGACCTGGTCGAATGCGTGCTGGACGGCATCATGAATACCGGCGCGCAGATGGTGGTGCTGGGCATGGGCGAGGATAAGTATGTGGATCTGTTTAATTGGGCGCAGTGGAAATATCAGGGCAAGCTGGCCGCGCGCATCGAAATGAACGGCGCGCTGGCCCACCGCATCTACGCGGGCGCAGACATGTTCCTGATGCCTTCCATGTTCGAGCCCTGCGGCCTTAGCCAGCTGATCTCCCTGCGCTACGGCACGCTGCCCATCGTGCGCGAAACCGGCGGCCTGCGCGATACCGTGACGGCCTACAACGAGTTTACCGGCGACGGCAACGGCTTTAGCTTCTTTAACTACAACGCGCACGACATGCTCTACGTCATCGAGCGCGCGGTGGATTATTACAAAAACCGGCCCGAGGTGTGGCACGTGCTGATGAAGCGCGCCATGAGCGGCCAGTACGGCTGGGATCAGTCGGCCGGCCACTACATAGAGCTGTACGAATCGCTGATAGCGCTGACCGCCGAAAAGGCCGCCGCCGAAAAAGCGGCCGCCAAGAAGCCGCGCGCGAAAAAGACCGCCGAAAAGGCCGCCGCGGCCGGGGAGCCGTCCGACGCCCCGGCGAAAAAGCCGCGCGCCAGAAAGTGCGCCGCGGACGCCGAAGCCGCGCCCGCGAAAAAGCCGCGCGCGAAAAAGGCCGCCGCGAGCGAAGGGCAGCCCGACGCCCCGGCGAAAAAACCGCGCGCGAAAAAGAATTCGGTTGCGCCTGAAGAAGAGCCGGTAAAGGCCGATGAACCGTAAAACGCCGGTTCCTGCCCGCTAAAGTTGGCGGAAAATGGGCGCGCAAAAACAGTTGTCTTACAAAATGAAGGGGTTTTGTCCCCTTCATTTTGTTTGCCTTTTGCCTTGCCGCCCGCGGGTAAAGCATGCGCCATAACCGCCGTTTCTTTTTGCTTCCAGGGGAGCGAAGCGCATCGCGGCCGCCGTTTTTCTTGCCTCCAGGGGAGGGGGAGTTAAGGCGGAGGCGTCATCGTCCGAAGGAAGATGACGCAGAGAAGGTTCCCTCTCCACCCGATGCGCTGCTCGCCTGAAAATTAGCTGCCAGCGCCCCCTCTCGGCCGCATTCGCTCGCCAGCGCTCAAAGGGGAAAAGGGGGCCAAGAAGAGGATGAGCGCTTCGCGCGCCGGTTCCGCTCTTACAGCGAACTAGAAAAGCGCAAAGCGAATAGCCGCGGCGC
>CAWVLE010000201.1:0-17951 GCA_963929805.1 uncultured Eubacteriales bacterium
AGGCCAAACTCCTTTTTTCGGCGCTTTATCAGAAAACTGTTGATGTAGAGCATATATCCCACGATAAAAAAGCTCATCACGCCGATGCCCACCGTCAGCAGCGACTGGGCTGTCGGCCCGGAGGGCATATTGCTTATGCCCAGCGAAAAAATCATGTTTACGATGATAAAGTACATGCCAGACATTACGGCGGCCGCCACAAAGAAGGGCGCGTACATTCTTCGGTTGCGGCGCAGGTTGCCGGCCGCCAGTTTCAAGTAAAACGCCTTAGCCAATGTCCACACCTCCGTCAGAGAGCACCGACAGCGTGGATACGATTTTCTCAAAGAAGATCCGCCGGGAACTATCGCCCCGGTAAACCTGGCTGAACAGTTCGCCGTCCTTTATAAACAGCACGCGCGTAGCGTAGCTGGCCGCCATGGAGCTGTGGGTTACCATCAAAAGGGTCTGCCCCGATTCGTTCAGCCGTTCAAAGATTTCCAACAGCCGCTGGGAGGATTTGCTGTCCAGCGCGCCCGTAGGCTCGTCCGCCAGCAAAATTCTGGGCGAGGTGATTACCGCGCGCGCGACGGCCGCGCGCTGCTTTTCCCCACCGGATACTTCGTAGGGAAATTTATCCAGCAACCCTTCGATGCCCAGATCGCGCGAAAGAGGCGCGACGCGCGCTTCCATTTCCGCCACGCTCATGCCGCTGAGCACAAGCGGAAGCAGGATATTGTCGCGCAGCGAAAAGGTATCCAGCAGATTAAAATCCTGAAATACGAAGCCCATGTTCCTGCGTCGGAACGCGGCCAGTTCGCGGTCGCGTATGCTGCCCAGCGAGCGGCCGTCCAGGGTCACGTCGCCCGAAGTGGGCTTGTCCAGCGACGCGATGATATTAAGCAGCGTGGTCTTTCCCGAACCCGACGCGCCCATAATGGCCACGAATTCGCCCGCCGATACTTCAAAGCTTACGTCGCTCAGCGCCACGCACTGCTTGCCGCCCAGGCGCGTATTGTACACCTTTTTTATATGCTTTACCTGTAACAGTTCCATTTTCTATCCCCTCTCAAGCAGCTTTACAGGAAGCAGTATAGCGCGTCCGGGCCCCTGTTCTCCATAGCTTTAGCTTACAATCGGGCCGCGCCCGCTTACATTTTTGTAAGGTAGCGCGGCCCGATCGGCCATCGGTCATTCCGATATATCGCTTAATTTGGGCATGCGCAGGCTGACGCAGGTCCCCTTGCCCAAACTTGAGCGTATGTCTATTTCAATGGAAAGTTTTTGCGCGACGAGCCGGGCCATGTACAGCCCGATACCGCTGGCGTTTCGTTCGATGCGTCCGTTAAGCCCTGTAAAGCCCTTTTCAAACACCCGGCGGATGTCTTCGTCCCGTATGCCGATCCCGGTATCGCTTACGCTCAAAACGCCTTCCGACCAGCGGATGGTCACGCCGCCCTCCCGCGTATATTTTACCGCGTTGGAAAGCAGCTGTTCTATAACAAAGCCGAGCCAGACGCTATCGGTGGGCGCCGTGGCGCCCTGCATGGGTTCTATATGCGCATACAGCTTTTTACATATAAACAGCAGCGCGTATTTTTTCACGCTGGCGCGCACGATCTCCTCCAGCGGATATTCGCGCAGCACCAGGTCGGTGCTCATATCGGCAAGTTTTACGTATTTAAGCGCCATATCCACGTACTGTTCTATCTTAAACAGCTCGCCCTCAATTACCGGGTCGGCGTTTGCGCTCTGTTTCAGGCGTATGGCGGAAATGGGCGTCTTGATCTGGTGGAGCCACATGGTATAATAGTTCAGCTGATCGGCGTGCTCCGCGTCCATGCGCACGCGCTGACGCTCCAGCTGATAATACAGCTCGTGGATAATCGCCTGGTACGCCTCCTCCGCCGGCGTAGACGGGGCGGGCAATTCGTGCGCCACCTGAGAAAGGTTGTCGCGCGCTTCGCGCAGACGGCGCATCTTTTCATGAAAACGCGCCGCGTCGCACGCCAAAAACGCCGCAAACAGCGCGCTGAGAATGAGCAGCGTATACCCCACCGCCCAGCCGTTTACGCCGTAAAGCAACGCGACCAGCCCAAAGAACAGCACGACCAACAGGTAAAACACGATCAGCGCGCGGCGCGAGCGCAGAAAACTAATCACGAATCGAATCATGCACCATATACCCCTGCCGCTTTCTGGTTTCGATAAAGCCTTCCAGCCCTGCCTCGGCAAGCTTTTTGCGCAGGCGGTTAATATTGACCGTCAGCGTGTTATCGTCGATAAAGCTTTCGTCATCCCACAGCCTTCGCATCAGTTGTTCGCGCGAGACGATGTTTCCGGCGTTTTGCATAAGTTCGGCCATGATGCGCGCCTCGTTGCGCGTAAGCGCAAGCGGCGCGCCGTTTATCTCCAGCGTGCCGTCGCACGCGTTCAGCGTCGCGCCCCCGACGCTAAGCGGCGGCGGCTTGACCGAAAAGCCATAGGCGCGGCGCAGCATGGCCTGAATTTTTGCCACCAGCACTTCCATGGAAAACGGTTTGGTAATGTAGTCGTCCGCGCCCATATTTACCGCCATAACGATATCCATATTCTCGCTGTGCGAGGAAAGGAATATGATGGGCAATCGGGAAATTTTGCGTATCTCGGCGCACCAGTAATAGCCGTTAAAAAAGGGCAGCGAAATATCCATCAGCACCAACTGCGGGTCAAAGGATTGAAACTCGTCCAGCACACGCTCAAAATCGCGCACGCAACGCGCCTCAAAATCCCACCTTAACAGGTTTTCGCTCAATAGCGACGCTATGGTGGCGTCGTCTTCCACGATCAATATTCTGCGCATGGCTAGGCGCTCATCGCCTTAAACCTGGCGATCATCCCGGCCGCGTCTTCCGCGCCAAACAGCGCCGAACCGGTCACCAACAGGCTGGCGCCCTGGCGCGCCATCGCGGGCGCGGTAGCCTCGTTCACGCCGCCGTCCACCTCGATTTCGGCCTGCGAGCCGATGCTCTTTAGCAGTTTGTTTACCTCGCCGATTTTGCTGACCGCCGAGGGGATCATTTTTTGCCCGCCAAAGCCGGGGTTCACGGTCATCACCAGCACCAAATCCACATCGCCCAGCACGTACCTGAGGCAGTCGGGCGGCGTAGCCGGGTTAAGCGCGACGCCCGCCAGGCATCCGCACTCGTGAATCTGCGCGATCAGGCGGTTTAAGTGGCGCGTGGCTTCCACATGTACGGTGATAATGCCCGCGCCTGATTTTGCGAACGGTTCTACGTATTGCTCCGGATTGTCGATCATCAGATGGACGTCCAGCGGCAATTGGCCGTTGCGCGCGGCCGCCTGAGCGATGGCCGGGCCAAAGGACATGTTGGGTACAAAGTGGCCGTCCATTACGTCAAAATGCAGATAATCCGCGCCGGCCTGCGCCATGCGGGTTATTTCCCTGTCCAGGTTCAGAAAATCGGCCGCAAGTATAGAAGGCGCAACTTTAATCATATCGTTCCCTCCATCGTTTACTCATTTCTTCAAACAACAATTTATACCGCTCGTAACGCTGCGGGTTTATCCGTCCGTCCTCCACCGCCCGCCGCACCGCGCAATCCGGCTCGGACACATGCGCGCACGGAGAAAAGCGGCACATTGTAGTAAGGCCCTCAAATTCCGCGTAGTAATTTTGAAGTTCGATCGGATCCATCACTTTAAGCTCCAACAGGCTGAACCCCGGCGTATCCAGCACCATGCCGCCGCCGTCCACCGCGATCAATTCGCAGTGGCGCGTGGTGTGCCGTCCGCGCTCGATCCGGCCGGACACCGCGCCGGTGGTAAGGTTCAGCGCGTACAGCGCGTTGATCAGCGTGGATTTCCCCACGCCCGACTGCCCGGCAAAGGCATGCACGCGGCCGCGCAGCGCGCCGCGCAACGCCTCTATCCCCTGCCCGGTATGCGCGCTTACCAGATAGACGGGCGCGCCGCTGTTTTCATATTGGGCGGCCAGCTCGCGCGCCGCCTCCGCGTTCAGGTCGGCTTTATTTACCGCCACCATGGGCGAAATGCCGGTCATACGGCACAGCAGCATCAGCCGGTCGATCAGCAACAGATCGGGCTGAGGAGAGGCTGCCGGCACCACCAACACCAGAAAATCTACATTTGCCACCGGCGGCCGGACAAGCGCGTTGCGGCGCGGCAGCACCTGTTCCAGCCAGCCCTCTTCCTCGTCGTTTGCGCCCGGCGTAAATACCACGCGGTCGCCCACGCAGGGCGTTACGCGCGCCCTGCGCAGCTTGGCCTGGGCGCGCAGCGTATATTTTTGCCGGTCTTCGTCCCCCAGCACCGTGTAAAACCCGCCGATACCGCGCAGGATCAAACCCTCCAAGCCGACGCCTCCCTCACATCGCCATTTAAACGCAACTTAGGAAAACTCAATCTGCTTTTCCGCCTCCAACTTACCATCCACATATACGCGCACGGTGTGCGTGCCCATCTCCAGGCTGTCCAGATCCAGCCGTATGGTCTGATTTCCGCTCTCCAACACGCTTAAATACACCTCGCGCTCTTCGCCGCCTTCCTCCAGCGTACAGCGCACCTGCGCGCCGCCCTCAGGCACCGCGACCACCACCGAGGTTTGGGCCCGGTAGGTGACCGCCTGGTATTGGCTGACCGTCAGCTTGACCTGCGTGCCCAGCAGCACTTCCACCCCCGGATCCACGCTCTGCGCGATCACCGTGCCCTCCGGCTCGTTGCTCAGCGCTTCCACCACGCTGCCGACCACAAAGCCGCTCGAGGTCAACTGGTTTTGCGCGTCTTCCAGCGGCAGGCCGAGCAGCGTGGGCATGGTCGCGCTTTCGCCGCTGATGTAGAGCGTCACCTTGTCGCCCGGCTTAACCCATTCGTTGACCGCCGGTTCCTGCGCTATGACCGTTCCAGGTTCCGCGTCGGATACTTCCAATATTACGCTGTCCAGCAGCAGATCGTTTTCTTCCAGGATACGTACCGCTTCGCTGCGCGTATTTTCCAAAAGCTTGGGCATCATCAGCTTTTCCTTGCCGATGGACACCACCAGTTGCACCCGTTCGCCCTGCCATACCGGCTCGTCCTGAAGCGGATACTGCGAAATTACCCGGCCATAGCTGATATCCTCGTTGTGCCGCTCCTCGATGGTATAGGTAAGCCCCAGGCCGGTTAGCTGGCTTACCGCGTCTTCTACGTCCAGCATGGTCACATTGGGCATGCTGATTTTTGCGAACATTTCGCGGTAAAGCGTGCCGCCGTAGATAACCCCTACTACGACCAACGCCAGCGCCAGCGTGAAAATGACGTAATTTCTTATACGCAAAAGCGATTGCCGCCGGCGGCGTTTTTCCTGTTTGGCCGCCTGAATTTCGGCAGGCGACAAGGCGGGCGTTCCCACAAATCCGCCGCGGGGCGTGCGTATGGCGCGTTTTAAGTCGTTGGCCATATCGGCGGCCGTCTGATAGCGCTGCGAGGCCTCCTTTTCCAGCGATTTCATGATGACCTCGTCCAGGCCCTTGGAAATCTCCGGTTCGATCAGCCGCGTACTGCGCGGCGCTTCCTGTACGTGTTTAAGCGCCACGGCGACCGGCGTATCCCCGTCAAACGGCACCTCGCCGGTTACCATTTCGTAAAGCACCACGCCCACCGAATAAAGGTCGCTCTTTTCATCGGCCACCTGGCCGCTGGCCTGTTCGGGCGAAAAATAGTGTACCGAGCCCAGCACGCTTTCGCCGTCGGAATAGGTCTGCGTGTTGGCGTTGGTGGCGCGCGCGATGCCGAAATCGGCCACCTTTACATTGCCTTCGTTGTCCACCAATATATTCTGGGGCTTGATATCCCGGTGTACGATGTGGCTTTTATGGGCGTGATCCACCGCGGCCAGGATTCTAAGGGTCATCTGCACGGCGCGGCGCGGTTTTATGCGCCCGGTCTGCCGTATCAGTTCCTTTAGCGTGCGCCCCTTGACGTATTCCATCACGATATAGCGGATATCGCCGTCCTGGCCTACGTCGTACATATTTACAATGTTGGGGTGGCTCATCTGCGACGCCGCCTGCGCCTCGTGATTAAAGCGCCGTATAAAATCGCTGTCGGCGTTGTATTCGGCGCGCAGCACCTTGACCGCCACTTCGCGCAGCTGGACGCGGTCCCACGCCCGGTAAACCACCGCCATGCCGCCCGTGCCGATTACCTCGCGCAACACGTAGCGGTTGGACAGAATCCTTTCGATCACGCGTCGTCATCCTCCTCTCCGGGAATGACGACGACGGTAATATTATCCCCGCCGCCGCGCGAAAGCGCCGTTTCCGTCAGCATATCCAGCTTTTCGGGCCACGAAGCGTCGCGCATTAAGATAGCGGCAATTTCATAGTTTCTAAGATAATTGCTCATGCCGTCGGAGCAAAGCAGCCACACGTCGCCCGCCTGATAATCAATGCGCAGGATATCGGGCTGCACGTGGCGGTTCGTGCCCAGCGCGCGGGTGATAAAATTGCGCTGGGGGTGGTTGAGCGCCTCGCGCGGGGTAATTTTGCCCTGCTCCATGAGTTCGTTTACCAGCGAATGATCGTTTGAAAGCTGCATCAGCGCGCGGTTGCGCAAAAGATACGCGCGGCTATCCCCCACATGGGTTAAATATACCACGCCGTCCCACAGGCATACCGCGGTCAGCGTGGTGCCCATGCCGTGTTTGAGCGGGTCGCGCTGCGCTTCGTGGTAGATGGAGGCGTTTGCCTCGCTTACCGCCTGGCGCAGCGCCGCCTCGTCTATCACCCGTCCGCGCAGAGCGGAGGCAAAAGCCTCGATGGCCATCCGGCTGGCCACTTCGCCAGCCAGGTGCCCGCCCATGCCGTCCGCTACGGCGGCGAACGATTCGCCGTTTTCCGGCACAAAGAAGGCGTCCTCGTTGATCGAGCGCACCTTGCCCACGTGGGTTGACGCATATGCTTTCATTTGGTGTTCACTCCATTTCGCCTTTGGATCGCGCGCAGGCGCTACTGGCCGCGCGCATTATCGTCCTCGCTGAGCGCATGGCGGCGAAGCTGCCCGCACGCGCCCTCGATATCGTCCCCCATTTCCCGCCGCCGCGTCACCGAAATGTGTTTCGCGCGCAGCCTTTCCATAAACGCCTCTATTTGCCGCGGTTCGGGCGCGCGCAGGTTGCGCTCGGGCACGTCGTTTAGCGGAATCAGATTTACGTGGCACTGAAGCCCGCGCAGGCGCCGCGCCAGTTCGTCGGCGTGCGCCGGTTCGCAATTGACGTCCCGTATAAGCGCGTATTCGAATATTACGCGCCGGCCGGTCTTTTCCACATAATAGCGGCAGGCGTCGATCACCGCGTCGATGGAATAGGCGCGCGCCACCGGCATCAGCCTTTGCCGGATTTCGTCATTGGGCGCGTGCAGCGACAGCGACAGCGTAACCCCCAGCCCTTCCTGCGCAAAGCGGCGCATCCTTTCCACCAGGCCGCAGGTGGATAGCGAAATGCCGCGTATGGACAGGTTAAGCCCCCGCTCATCGGTGGCCAGGCGCAGAAAATTTACCACGTTATCGTAATTATCCAGCGGCTCGCCGCTGCCCATCAGCACCACGTTGCCTACCCGGCCGCCCTCCTGTTCCTGCGCCAGGCGGCGGTTGGCGCAGAGAATCTGGCCCAGCATTTCGCCGCTGGTCAGATTGCGCACGCAGCCCTCCAGCGTGGACGCGCAAAAGGCGCAGCCCATCGCGCAGCCCACCTGCGTGGAAAGGCATAGCGTATTGCCGTGATGATAGCGCATCAGCACGCCCTCGATCAAGTTGCCGTCGCGCAACCGGTACAGGTATTTTTCGGTGCCGTCCAGATTAGACACCAGCGCGCGTTCGACGCTTACCGGGTTGGCCACGCAGTTTTGTTCCAGCTGGGCGCGCAGCGCGGCGGGCAGATTGCTCATGCCTTCAAAATCCACGCCGCGGCACAGCCACTGATAGATCTGCTTTGCGCGAAAGGCGCTCTGGCCAAGCCCTTTTACGTATTCGGTCAACTGTTCAAGCGACATGCCCAGCAGGTCCAGCTTATCCGCCATATCCTAGCCCCTCCTGCGCATGCGCGCGATAAAGAAGCCCTCTATGCCCGAATCGTGGGCCAGCAGCTGCACCATGCCGTCGCGCAAGCAGGGGCGCAGCCGTTCGGGCAGATAGCCCGCGTCCATGTCGGGTTCATACTCGGGATGGCGCTTAAGGAACGCCGCCACCTGGCGCTCGTTTTCATCCTTTAAAATGGTGCATGTGGAATACACCAGCCTTCCGCCCGGACAGACATAATGCGCGCATGTGTCCAATATGCGCGCCTGGAGCGCGCACAGCGACTGAATGTCCTCCTCTTTCAGGCGGTACTTTATATCGGGTTTATTGATCATCACGCCCAGGCCCGAACAGGGCGCGTCGATCAGCACCCCGTCAAACGCGCCGTCCAGCTCCGTCCGGTAAACGGTCGCGTCGCGCGCCGCCGGGCGCAGGTTATCCAGCCCCAGCCGCCGCTTTACCGCGCGCAACAACTCCACCCGGTGCTCATGCACATCCCAGGCCTGTACCCGGCCCGTTCCATCCATAAGCTCGGCCATCAGCGCCGCCTTGCCCCCGGGCGCGGCGCACGCGTCCAGGTAGTTTCCGCCCCGGCGCGGCTGCATCGCGTAAGCGGCCAGCATGGAGGCCTCGCCCTGCACGCTGAACAGGCCGCTTCTGAAATCCGGATCGGAAGGCAGGCTTCCCGCGCCCTTTAATCGATATGCGCCCGGAACGACGCCCTCCACGGGCGTCCAGCCGCGCCCGGCGGCGTAGGCGGCGAATTGCTCGCAATTCATGCGCATCAGGTTGGGACGAACGGTTTCCATATGGAGATCCGGGCGGTAGGCGATGATCCGGGCGGCGGTCTCGCTTCCATAGTCGGCGATCAGCCGCCGGACGATATGTTCAGGCATGGAATACATAACCGACAGATATTCCTCCGCCTGTTCATTCCGGTCAGGATAGCGTATTTTGCCCTCGTCGCGCGCGCGGATCAGGTTGCGCAGCGCGCCGTTGACCACGCCGGAAAAGGCCTCGTTGCCCAGCGCCTTTGCCTGTTTGACCGCCTCGTCCACCGCCGCGTGGTCGGGCACGCGGTCCATAAACAGAATCTGCGCGGCGGCCACGGTCAATATATCCTCTACCGCCGGGTTGGGCATCCGCTCTACAAACTGGGAAAGCACGTATAAAATACGCAGCCGGTTTTCCAGCGCGCCGTAAAAAATGCCGGTTGCCAGCCGCTTGTCCTCGCTTGAAAGCCGGCTCGCGCGCAGCCGCTTATCCAGCGCCAGCGTAGCGTAGCCGCCCGCCCGCGTTACATCGCTCAGCGCGTTAAGCGCCAACCGGCGCGCATCCATCGCCTCCGGGCCGCGCGCCGCGCCGTTTGCCGGCCGCGGCGCAAAACCGCGCCTGTTTTCGTCCGTGCGCCGCGCTCCGCCGCGATGCGAGCCGGCCCCGCTAAAGCCGTTACCTGTTTTATCCACTTTGCGTATCTCCTCAATCCGGCCGCCATTGGCGTGCCGGGTACTCCTCGCGCGTTAGACGCCCAGCCGCGTGCCCTCGTCGATCTGCTTTCCGGCCAGGTAGGCGCGCGCCGTCATGCGCCGCGCGTTTGGCGCCTGCATCTCGATCACCTCTAGCGCGCCCTGGCCGCAGGCCACCACCAGCCCGCTTTTCGCATTTGCCAGCAGCACCTCGCCCGGCAGCCCGGAACGCGGCGCCTCTACCGCGCGCGCGCGCCAGATTTTCAGCTGACCGCCCATAAAACCGGTCCACGCGCCCGGCCAGGGATTTACACCTCTTACCAAATTGACGATTTCCCGGGCGGGAAGTTCAAAGTTGATCCGACCGGTCTCTTTTTTCAGCATCGGCTCGTAAGAAGCGCGCGCTTCGTCCTGTTTAACGGGCGTAATGGAGCCTGCCTCGATGCCGCGTATGGTCTCTATCAGCAGCTGCGCGCCCAACTGCGCCAGACGCCCGGTCAGTTCGCCGGCCGTTTCCTCCTCCCCGACGGGCGTGGAGCGCTTAAGCAGTATGTCGCCCGTATCCAGCCCGGCGTCCGTCAGCATGGTGGTAACGCCCGAAACGCTTTCCCCAGCAATGATGCACCAGTTAACCGGCGCGGCGCCCCGGTGCCCGGGCAAAAGCGAGGCATGCACGTTTACCGTGCCAAGGCGCGGTATATCCAAAAGGGCCTGCGACAAAATCTGGCCGAAAGCGGCGGTCACCACCATGTCGGGCTCGAGCGCGCGCAGCGCCTCCACGCCCTCGGGGCGGCGCAGGCGCTCAAACTGAAAAACCTTAAGCCCGTTTTCCTGCGCGTATTGTTTAACCGGGCAGGCGGACAGCTTTTTTCCGCGCCCGGCCGGCCGGTCGGGCTGGGTAAACACGCCCGCCACCTCGTATCCCGCCTCCACCAGCGCGCGCAGCGAGGGAACGGCAAACTCGGGTGTGCCCATAAACGCGATTCTCATGCTTCGTTTCCGTCCTCCTGTTTACGGTCCGCGCGCGAACCGTCCTCGGTCTGATCGGTCACGTCCTCGATCATTTTGTCAATGTAGAGCACGCCGTCCAGGTGGTCCAGCTCGTGGCACATGGCCATCGCCAAAAATCCGTCGCCCTCCATTTCAAAGGTGCGGCCCTTGCGGTTCTGCGCGCGCAGCAGCACGCGCTGCGGACGCTCCACCGTGCAGCGCCTGCCGGGAATGCTTAAGCAGCCCTCCGGATTAATCTGCGCGCCCTCGGTCTGGAGGATGACCGGATTGACGAGCTCCAATAAACCGTCGCCCACATCAATTACCACCACGCGGCGCAAGATGCCCACCTGAGGCGCGGCCAGACCCGCGCCGTCGGCCGCGTACATGGTTTCGGCCATGTCGTCCAGCAACGTATGCAGTCTTTTATCAAATTTATCTACCGGTCTTGCCTTTTTGCGCAGCACGTCGTCGCCCAGCCGGAATATTTTACGAACCGCCATGTCATCAAACCCTCCTTACATTCATACGCCGGCGTCATGCCCCGACGGCCTCAAAGCATATTGGCCGGATTAATTTCCAATTCCACCCTGCACCCCGGCGCCTCGCGCCGGGCCAGTTCCTCCATGCGCGAAAGTATGCGGCCGGTGTCGCCCCGCGCGTACATTTTTATAAATACCTGATAGCGGTTTTCTCCGCGCAATTTTTTAAGCGGGGCTTCCAGCGCGCGCATTTGCACGACGTCCTGTTTTAAGTCGCCCTCGTTTTCCAACCACTGGGCCAGCTCCCTTTCCATGCGTTCGGCCCAAACGCGGCAATCCTGCTCCGATTGCGAGGTGACCAGCAGCCTTGCCAGCACCGTAAATGGCGGATACAGCCCCCTGCGGCGGTACTTGGCCTCCTGCTGATAAAACGCGCGGTAATCCTGCCGCGCGGCCAGCGTTATGGCGTAATGCTCCGGATCGTAGGTCTGTATCACCACATGCCCGGGCGTCTGCGCGCGCCCGGCGCGGCCGGCCACCTGGGTCAGTAGCTGAAAGGTTCGTTCGGCGCTTCGGTAATCGGGCAGGTTGAGCGTCATATCGGCCGCCACCACGCCCACCAGCGTCACGTTTGGAAAATCCAGCCCTTTGGCGATCATCTGCGTGCCGATCAACACCTGCGCCTCGCCCCGCCCAAAGGCCGAGAGGATTTTCTCGTGCTTGTCCTTGCCGCGCGTCGTATCGATATCCATGCGCGCCGTGACCGTATGCGGAAACAGGCTGTGCATTTCCTCCTCAATTTTCTGCGTGCCCGCGCCAAAGTAGCGTATAAACGGGCTGCCGCAATTGGGGCAGGCTTTGGGCGGCAGACGCACCGCGTCGCAATAGTGACACTTTAACAGGTTCTCGCTTTGGTGATAGGTCATGGTCACGTCGCACGAATCGCACTTTTCCACATAGCCGCAGGCCCGGCAGGATACAAAGGTGGAATGCCCGCGCCGGTTGATAAACAGTATGGCCTGATTCCCGGCCGAGAGGCATTTTTCCAGCGCGCCGCGCAGCGCGCCGCTGAAAATGTGGCGGTTCCCGCCCGCCAGCTCCCGCCGCATGTCCACGATTTCTATGGAAGGCAACGGGCGTCCGTTAACCCGTTCGCCCAGTTCCAAAAGGGCGAGCCGGTTTTCCGGGCGTACCGAAGGCATGGTGCGCATAAAGCTAGCAATGGAGGGCGTAGCGCTGCCCAGCACGAGCGCGCCGCGCGTGTGTTCCAGCCTGCGCGCGGCCACCTCGCGCGCGTCGTAGCAGGGCCGCTTTTCCGAGCGGGAGGTGTGCTCGTGTTCCTCGTCCACGACGATCAGCTTTACATGCGCAAGCGGGGCAAATACCGCCGAGCGCGCGCCGATGGCGACGCGCGCCCGTCCGCTGCGCAGGCGCCGCCATTCGTCAAAACGCTCCCCCGCCGAAAGACGGGAATGCAGCACCGCGGCATCGTCGCCAAAACGCGCGCGGAACCAGTCTACCATCTGCGGGGTCAGGGCGATTTCCGGCACCAGCACGATGGCGGTGCCGCCCATTTCCAACGCGTGACGTATGGCGGAAATGTATACCTCCGTCTTTCCGCTTCCGGTTACGCCAAAAAGCAGAAACCGGCCCCCGCCCGCGTCCATTTCACGATTGATACGCGCCACGGCGCGCGCCTGCGCCGGCGTAAGCGCAGGTTCGTCCACGCGCCGCGCGTCCAGCGCCTCATACGGCCGCCTGAGCGCCTCGGCCGCCTCCAGCCGCACCACGCCCTGTTTGGCCAGCGCGTTTAGCACGCCGGCCGCGCCCGCAACGCTGGCCGCGATAACCGGCGCGGGCAACGGCCCATTTTCCAACAGCTCAATCACGCGCACCTGCCTGGGCGCGCGCGCGCGGCGCGCCTTTTCCGCAGCGATCGCTTCGCCGCTTATGCACAAACTGGCCACGCGCACGTGTTTTTCACGCACCCGCTCTGCGCGCAGTTGCGCGGGGATCATCAGGCGCAGCGCCTCGCTGAGCGTGCAATGGTACCTTTGGCGCATCCATTGCGCAAGTTCGATCAGCTCGGGCAATATGGCCGGATAATCTTCCAGCGCGCGTATAATCGAACGGATTTTTTCCTCGGGCAAATCGGTATGCGCGCTGACCGACACCACATAGCCTTCCACCCGGCGCGGGCCAAACGGCGCCAGCACGCGGTATCCCGCCTCAAGCGAAACGCCGTCAGGAACGGCGTAGGTAAAAACGCGATCCACCTGCTCGCTTTGTATATCCACAATTACGTCTGCGTACCGCACCCGGCCGCCCCCTTTTTACCTGAAATCCACGCGCAAATGCACGGGCGGGCGCAAAATCCGATTTCCGGCGCGGACAAAGGCGGCTACTGTTCCAGCCGCGCGGCCACCTCATCTAAAATCCGGTCGGCCACCTCGGCTTTTTTAAGCAGCGGCAGCTCCTTTACCTCATCGCGCCCGATCAGCGTTACCAGGTTGGTATCCACCGCGAAACCCGCGTCCGGGCGCGCCACGTCGTTGGCCACCACCAGATCGGCGTTTTTGCGCGCCAGCTTCCCGCGCGCGTTCTCCAGCACGTGGTCGGTTTCCGCGGCAAAGATCACCAGCACCTGGCCCGGGCGCTTGGCCCTGCCCAGTTCGTAGGCTATGTCGGGGTTGGGCGTCAGTTCGAGCGTCATGCCCTCGCCGGTTTTTTTGATTTTGCTGTCTGCGGTATGGGCGGGCCTGAAATCCGCCGGAGCGGCGGCCTGAATCACCGCGTCGGATTGCGCCGCGCGGCGTACAACCTCGTCGTGCAGCTGCAATGTGGAAGTAATGCTTACCATTTCGACGCCCCTGACGGGCGCAAGCGACACGGGCCCGGAAACCAGCGTAACGCGGGCGCCGCGCCGCGCCGCCGCCTGCGCGATGGCGTAGCCCATCTTGCCGCTGGACCGGTTGCTTAAAAAGCGCACCGGGTCGATCATTTCGCGCGTGGGACCGGCCGTAACCAGTATATGCCGCCCCCGCAGGTCCTGTTTGGGGCAAATCAGGCCGCATGCGGCCTTAACAATCTTGTCCGGGTCGGACATGCGCCCCACATCCGTATCCCCGCAGGCCAGTTGCCCGCTGTCCGGGCCCACAAAATGCACGCCCCGGCTTTCGAGCAGCGCGACATTTGCCTGGCAGGCGGCGCTTTTCCACATGACCGAGTTCATCGCCGGGGCCGCCAGCACGGGCGCGGGCATGGCCATAAAGGTGGTGGACAAAAGATCGTCCGCAATGCCCGAGGCCATCTTGCCCAGCACATTCGCGGTGGCGGGCGCGATCAGCATCAGGTCGGCCTGTTTGGCCAGGGCGATGTGCTCGATTTCCCAGGAACGCTCAAACGAATCCACATAGACGGGATTCCCGCTGAGCGTAGACAGGGTAAGCGGCGTAATAAACTGGCAGGCGTTGCGCGTCATGACCACGCGCACCAGCGCGCCCTCTTTTACCAGCGCGCGCACAATTTCGGCCGCCTTGTAGGCGGCGATACCGCCGCTTACGCCCAGCACGACGCATTTGCCCTGCAGCATCAGGTATTCCCCTCTTCTTCGTCCGGGCGCGAATAGGTAATCAAACCGCGGTTAATCTCCTCGATCGCGATGGTCAAAGGCTTTACTTCCTTGGTTTCGATAAGCGGCTGGCTGCCCGCGATAATTTCGCGCGCGCGCTTGGAGGCCTCCACGGCCAGGGTATAACGGCAATCCACTTTGCTGAGCAGTTCGCCAATGGGGGGATCAATCATCATTGTTTATTACCTCCTGAAACTGTTTATAAAGTTCGTCCAAATGTTCGGCCTGCGCGGGCCGCGCATTGCGCTGCGCGCAGATCACCTGCTCCAGGCTGGTCACCGCCTGTTCCAGGTCCTTGTTTACGATCAGATAGTCGTATTCTTCGGCCGCGCGCAGCTCGGCGGCGGCGTTGTGTATGCGCAGTTTTATCTGTTCGCCGCTATCGGTCGCGCGGCTCACCAGCCTTCTGACCAGCTCTTCGCGGCTGGGCGGCAATATGAATATGGACGTCATCGCGATTTGCCCGTTCATTACCTTTTTTCCGCCCTGCACGTCAATTTCCAAAATCACATCGTAGCCGCTTTCCAGCGCCTTTTCCACGTAAGGCCTGGGCGTGCCGTAACGATGCGCGTGTACCTGGGCGTATTCCAGCAGTTGGCCCTCCTCGATCATGCGGTCAAATTCCGCGTCGCTTACAAAGAAATAATGTATGCCGTCCACTTCGCCGGGCCGCGGCGCGCGCGTCGTGCAGGAAACCGACAGGCGAATATCGTCGCGCCGTTTCATCAGTTTTTCGCACAACGTTCCCTTGCCCACCCCCGAAGGGCCGGATACCACGAACAGATTACCCCTTTTCCCCATTTGTAAAAGCCGCCTTTCGAACAAGCTTGTATTTCATACGCCCGGAAGGATCATTCCACATTTTGAACCTGCTCGCGCATCTTTTCAATTTCGGCCTTGGCGGCCACCACCATCTGCGTAATGGGAATATCCTGCGATTTGGACGAGATGGTGTTGACCTCGCGGTTAAGCTCCTGCACGATAAAATCCAGCTTGCGGCCCACCGGTTCGCGCAGGCGCAGCGTTTCGCGCAGTTGAGCGATATGGCTGTTAAGGCGCACGATTTCCTCGTTGATCGCGCTTCTGTCCGCCATAATGGCCACTTCCTGCATCATCCGCTGCTCGTCCGCGCCGGAACCGGTCAGCTCCTCAATGCGCGCGCGCAGCCGGGCGGTATATTCCTCGATGGTGGCGGGATACCGCTCCGCAATGGAATTGGTCAGCCCTTCCAGGGCGTCCACGCGCCGCGCGATGTCCTCCATCAGGGCCTGCCCCTCGCGCTCGCGCATGGCGTGCAGTTCGGCCAGGGCGACGCTGAGCGCCTGGCGCATCAACTCAAGCAGCGCGTCCCTATCCTCTTCGGCCTCGGTAATCACCAGCACGTCGTTCATGCGGGCCAGGCCCATCAGGCTGATATCGTCGCGCGCGCCGGTCTTTTCTTTTATTTCGTCCAGCGCCGCGCGATAGGCGTTTAGCAGCGCCATATCCACCGTTACCTGCTTCGCGTCCTCGCGCAGGTTACGGTAGGTGGCGAATATGTCCACGTGCCCGCGAAAAACCTTGTTCCCAATCAGCTTGCGCGCCTCTTCCTCTAAAAATGAAAAGCTGCGCGGCATGCGAAAGCTCAGGTCCAGGAAACGGTGGTTGACCGATTTGAGCTCTATGGTAAGCTGCCTTCCGTCGCTGGTCACCGTAGCGCGGCCATAGCCGGTCATGCTGTTCATCTTCAACACCTCCGGGCATAAAACTCTCTATCCAATATAGTATACCACAGTTTCTGCCACAATGACGTTAACTTTTACAATATAACCGCGCAACCGCGCCTACAGTTTACCGCCCGCAATCAGCGCGGCAAATTGCGCGCCGTCGATGACCCGCACGTCCAGTTCGCGCGCTTTTGTCAGTTTGGAACCCGCGCTTTCGCCCGCCACCACCAAATCGGTCTTGCGAGACACGGAAGAAGCCGGCTTCCCGCCCAGCGCGCGCACCGCCGCCTCGGCCTCAGACCGGGTCATTCCCTCCAGCGTGCCCGTGACCACCACGGTCATGCCGCTCAGGCAGCCCTGCGCGTTCCGCTCCTGCGGCGTCCACACGGGCGCAACGCCCGCCTGCTCAAGGGCGCGCAGCTCGGCCTGGTTGCGCGGCTCGGCAAAATAGCCCGCGATGCTGCCGGCCACGATTTCGCCCACGTCGTCCAGCAGCAACAGTTCCTCCGCCGCCGCCTGGGCCAGCGCCTGAATGCCGCCATACCGGTTTGCCAGGTCGTTTGCGGTTTTTTTACCCACATTGGGTATGCCCAGCGCGTATATGAACGCGTCCAACGGGCGGTTACGGCTCCTGCCGATGGCGGACACCAGGTTTTCGGCCTTCTTTTGCCCAAACCTGTCCAGCGGCGTAAGTTGGTCCACCGTCAGCGCGTACAGATCGCTGAAACGCCTTACGTTTAAGGCGTCCAGCAGTTGCGCCGCCGTCTTTTCGGAAAAGGCGTCGATATCCATCGCGTCCCGGCTGGCAAAGTGGCTGATGCGGGCGATGATTTGAGGGCGGCAGTTTTCCGCGTTGGGACAGTATATATTGACGCCGCGCTGCTCCAGCGCGCTGCCGCACGCCGGGCACCGGTCCGGCTTTTGGATATCGCGCTCGTCGGGTTCAAACTCCTCCACGCGCCCCATGATCTCGGGTATAACCTCGTTGGAGCGGCGAATCCACACCTTCGCGCCCAGGCGGACCCGCTTCCTTAAAATATCGTCGTAGTTGTTAAGCGTGGCCCGCCTTATGGTCGCGCCCGCCAGCTCAACCGGCTCCAGGTGGGCAAGCGGCGTAAGCTTACCGGTGCGCCCCACCTCCCAGGTTACCTCTTTTAGCGCGGCGGTCGCCTCCTCGGCCTCAAATTTATAGGCCACCGCCCAGCGTGGAAACTTATCCGTATATCCCAGCGCCCGCCGCGTGGGAAAATCCACCACCTTGATTACCGCGCCGTCGATCATATAATCCAGTTCGCCGCGCGTCACCTCGATTTGATGCACGGCCTCCAGCGCCCGTTCTATCGTGGGCGCGTAGATTTCGCATTCGGACACGGGAAAGCGCATATCGCGCAAAAAATCCATCATTTGCCTGTGGCCGGCAAAATCCATGCCCTCGATATAGCCCACGTCATAAAAGCTGGCGCTCAGGCGGCGTTTAAGCGTCACGTTGGGATCCAGATTGCGCAGCGCGCCCGCCGCGCCGTTGCGCGGGTTTTTCAGCGGCTCGTCCGCCGTGCGGTTATACCGCTCAAAATCGCTAAGCCGCATATAGCATTCGCCGTGTACCTCCATGCGCCCCTTAAAC
>CAWVLE010000202.1:0-3723 GCA_963929805.1 uncultured Eubacteriales bacterium
CGCTTCCTCCCGGACATAAGCGGTCTTCCCAATAAAGCGTCCGTCTATATTATAACTTTGCGGCGCGGCGTTTCAAGCGGATTGGTAAAAGATTCGTGGAAACATCCAAATGAATCGTAGATTTGTACATTTTCGTTTTTACACAGAGTGTCTATAATAAATTTGTATTTGTTGCGGCGATATGTTTCGCATTATTTTTGCAAACTGTACATAGCCGCAAAATCAATAAAGGAGGAAACATCATGCGTAAACTGACCCGTATCCTGTGCGCCGTTCTGTGCATGGCCATGCTGCCCTTTGCCGCAGTCACGGCTACCGCCGAAGGCGATGGCGAGCAAATTACCATCACCATCACCGACTGGAATACCGGCGTGCCGTCCGAACTGCAAAAGGAAGCCTGCGCCAAGTACATGGAAGAGAACCCCAACGTTATCATCGACCACCAGACCATCGTCTACGACGAATACCACACCAAGCTCAACACCCTGGTCGCCGCCGGCGAATGCCCGGACATCTATTATATTTCCGACCAGCAGGCCATTGAGTGGGGCGAAAACGGCGTGGCCGCCGACCTGAGCGAGTTGTATGCCGCCGACGGCATCGACATGCGCGAAAAATTCCTCTCCACCGCGCTGTACGGCACAGGTGATAAGATCTACGGTTTGGCCTACGGCGTTGTGGACATGGTAATGTTCTACAACAAGGCCATTTACGACGAGGCGGGCGTTGAATACCCCTCGCTGGACGCCATGAACCCCATTACCTGGGACGAGTGGGTGGAAACGCTCAAGCTGATGACCGTGGACTACAACGGCAATCATCCCGGCGACGAAGGCTTCAACCCGATGGGCGTTAAGACCTACGGCACGCTGCTGCCCAGCTGGGTTTACACCATCAGCGCGCTTTTGTCCTCCAACGGCGCCAGCTTCTTTGACGACGACCAGGTCGCCCTGGGCACCCCCGAAGCCAAGGAAGTATTGCAGGCGCTGTACGATCTGACCGCAGTGCATCAGGTAGCCCCCACCCCCATCGCGCAGGACGCGCTGCCCGCGGTCGCCCAGATGTTCGTCGACGGCCAGCTGGCCACCTACATCAGCGGCAGTTATGAGTATCCCACCTATGCCGAAGAAATCCCGGACATCGGCGTAGCGCCGCTGCCCATGTTCAAAGAGCCCAAGACCATCGCCTGGGCCGCCTGCAGCGAGATTTACGCCAACACCGAAAACATGGACGAGGTGTTCAAGTTCTTCCGCTGGTATCACGAGGCCGACACCAACCCGCTGCACCTGGCGAGCAACCTGCCCAACGAGTACCGCTACTATGAGGACGAGAGCCTGTTCGACGTTTGGATGAGCCCCGACAACTACAACGAGGATTACCGCACCGTGGTGCCCGTCCAGATGGCCAACTGCGCCGTGCTGCCCGAAATGGACATCGTAAAGAACGCCAGCCAGATTTTTGACGAGTATGTAACCTCCACGCTGGATATGCTGTGGCTGGGCGAAAAGAACGTAGACGAAATCGTCGAAATTCTGGAAAACGACCTTGCCACCATCTATCAAGGCAAATGGTAATAAGATAGCCATCTAATCTGCGCGGGGCGGAAAAACCGCCCCGCCTACTTTACCGGCGGCATCGCCGTCTAATCCCACCGAAAGGGGAAAACGCGTAATGCAGACCTGGATATCCATGAAGCCGGCAACCCGGCGCAATGTGGCCGGATACCTGTTTATTTTGCCGGCGCTGCTGGGCGTAGCCCTTTTTTGCCTGTTTCCCATGCTGTTTAGCATAGGCATCGGCTTTACCGACTGGAACATGAAATCAACGCCCAATTTCATTGGGCTGAGCAATTTTCAGGCGATGTTAAACGATCCGATCGTTTGGCAAAGCGTCAAGGTAACCTGTTATTACACCTTGCTTTCCGTGCCGCTTAGCAATATATTCGCGCTGTTTATGGCCATGCTGCTTAATTCCAAGGTAAAGGGCATGTCCTACTACCGTACAATATTTTATATCCCCTCCATCGTACCGGCGGTAGCCGCGTCGGCCATATGGATGTTTATTTTCAATCCCTACAACGGATTGCTCAACACCCTGGTCAGCTGGGTAGGCATTCCCGCGCAGATGTGGATTTACTCGCCCTCGCAGGTCGTTCCCTGCATGGCGGTTATGGCGGCGTGGGGTTCGGGCGGCACCGCGATCATATACCTGGCCGGCTTGCAGGGCGTGCCGGGCCAACTGTATGAATCCATCGAAATGGACGGCGGAAACGGTTATCACAAATTTATGCACATCACGCTGCCGTTGATCAGCCCGGTCATTTTCTACAACCTGGTCATGGGCGTCATAAATTCCATGCAGGCATTTACGCAGGGCTATATCATGACCAAGGGCGGCCCGAATAACGCCTCTTTGTTCTACGTGCTTTTGCTTTACAACCGCGCGTTTAAATCCAGCGATATGGGCATGGCCTGCGCCATGGCGTGGGTGTTGTTCATCATCATCGGCGCGCTTACCGCGATCAACTTTTATGTGTCCCGCAAATGGGTCTATTACGAGGGGGCGTAACCGTGGCATACGCGATAAAGAAAAAAAGGCCTACCGCCGGCCGCGTGATTATTTACGCGCTGCTTATACTGACCTGTATAGTCAATATTTTTCCGTTTTTCTGGATGCTGCGCTCCTCGTTTATGACCAAAAACGAGATTTTCGCCCAGCCGATGCGCTGGTTGCCCAGGGAATTCCTGGTGGAAAACTATCGCGAAGCGCTCGTCACCGTGCCTTTTTTACGCTATTTTTTCAACTCCATTTTTCTGGTCGCGGTTAACCTGATCGGCAAGGTGCTTAGCAGTTCGCTGGTCGCGTTCGGCTTTGCGCGCATCGATTTCAAGGGGAAAAACGTCTGCTTCGCGTTGATCATCTCCACCATGATGATCCCCTGGAGCGTATTGATGATCCCGCAGTTTATGATCTGGTCCAACGTCGGGTTGTACAATACCTACTGGCCGCTTACGTTGCCCTCGTTTTTCCTGGACGCGTTTTACATCTTTCTGCTGCGTCAATTTTTCCAGACCCTGCCCATGGGCTACGACGAGGCCGCGCGCATCGACGGCGCCAGCTATCTGCGCATTTACGCCAGCATCGTGATGCCGCTTTCCAAGCCCGCGCTGATGACGGTGGGCGTGTTCACCTTTATGAACACATGGAACGACTTTATGGGGCCGCTGATCTACTTAAAGGATTCGGACAAATACACCGTTTCGCTCGGCCTTCAGCAGTTTATTTCGCAGTATACCACCGAATGGCACCTGATGATGGCGGCGGCTACGGTGACCATCGTGCCCATGATTATTGTATTCTTCTTCGCGCAGCGCTATTTTATCGAGGGCATTACCTTTACAGGGTTAAAGGGATAGCTTTTTAAGTTGCCGCGGCGCCGGTATTATAAAGGCAGCCGCGGTATTCTTTTGGACAGCGGCTTTTCCCGGCGCGTATTTACGCCTTACGCGCGTTCCATTCATAGATGATAAAACAAAGAGGTGCTTTCATATGGAGCAAATCCTTTTCGGCGCGTTTGACCCGCTCTATCCAAACGGTTTGATCAGTTGCGCCAACGCGGAAAACATGTTCGGCGTGCGTTTGATTACCCGCGACGAGGATTCCGGCGCGCTAAGCGAAGGGCGCACGCTGGACTTTTCTCATTTAAAAATCGGGCCTATTGAC
>CAWVLE010000203.1:0-7922 GCA_963929805.1 uncultured Eubacteriales bacterium
GTTGCCCGTTGGGCAACGACACCTCCCCCTCGGGGGAGGCAAGGGAAGAACGGCGGTGACCGTATGTTTCCTTTAGGAGAGGCAAGAAAGAGAGGACGGCTGCGGGCGATGCCACCTCCCTTTGTCGCCCGTCGGCTCGCTGGTAGCGGCCGCCGGGTACGCGGCTTAGGACGGCTGCGCCGTGTCCTCGCCGCCAGCCGCCCGTCACCCCGCCCATGGCGGCGAGGCGGAAAAAATTGACGCGCCGCATTGCGCGCAACCGCGCGCGCATTACCTTGAATATTAATATGAAACGTGTATAATGTGTAGGATCAAGTTTGGATATGTCGAATGTAGGAAGGCAGGTGCGTTTATGTGGCGAAGGTAACCATCGCGGAGGATACGTGCAAGGGCTGCGGCCTGTGTACGCTCGCGTGTCCCAAAAAGATCATGCGGCTTTCCTCCAAGCTAAATAAAAAGGGCTATCATCCGGCCGAATGTTTTGAGGCGGAAAGCTGTATCGGCTGCGCGTTCTGCGCACGGATGTGCCCCGACTGCGCTATTACCGTTGAAAAATAAGGAGGCCGGATAAAATGCAAAGGCAAATGATGAAGGGCAACGAGGCCATTGCAGAAGCCGCCGTCCAGGCCGGATGCCGGTTCTTCTTTGGCTACCCGATCACCCCTCAAAACGAAATCCCCGAATATATGTCCCTGCGCCTGCCTCAGGTGGGCGGAACTTTCCTGCAGGCCGAAAGCGAGGTCGCGGCCATCAATATGGTGTACGGCGCGGCCGGCACGGGCGCGCGCTGCATGACCAGCTCGTCCAGCCCCGGAATTTCGCTTAAGCAGGAGGGCATCAGCTATATCGTGGGCGCGGAACTGCCCTGCGTCATCGTGAACATGGTGCGCGGCGGCCCTGGTCTGGGCAGCATTCAGCCCGCACAGTCGGACTATTACCAGGCCACCCGCGGCGGCGGACACGGCGATTACCGCATGTGCGTATTCGCCCCGGCCACCGTGCAGGAGGCGGTGGAGCTGACCCAGCGCGCCTTTGACGTGGCCGATCAGTACCGCAACCCCGTGATGGTGCTGGGCGACGGCATCATCGGCCAGATGATGGAGCCGGTAACCATGCCCGAATATCAAAAGCGCGCCGGTCTGCCCGAGAAAACCTGGGCGGCCACCGGCTGGAAGGAAGGATGCGGCCGCGAGCGCGCCGTGATCAATTCGCTCTACATCGATCCCCAGGTGCTGGAAGTACACAACCATAAGCTGTACAAAAAGTACGAAGTTATGGAAAAAAACGAGCTGATGTATGATACGCAGCTGATGGACGACGCCGAAATCGCCATCGTGGCCTATGGCACCACCGCGCGCATCGCGCTGACCGCCATCCGCCGCGTCCGCGAAAACGGCGTAAAGGCCGGCCTGATCCGCCCGATTACGGTGTGGCCGTTCCCCTACAAGGTAATTTCCGACGCCTGCCGTCAGGTAAAGCGCTTCCTTACCGTGGAAATGAGCATGGGCCAGATGGTGGACGACGTGCGGTTGGCGGTAAACGGCGCGCGCGCGGTTTCCTTCTATGGCCGTACCGGCGGCATGCTGCCCGGCGTTAAGGAAATCTACGATCAGATCATTTCCATCAAGGAGGGGTTATAATGGCGGTTGTATTCAAAAAAAGCGCCATGCTTACCGACGCGCCGCTACACTATTGCCCCGGCTGCACCCATGGCATTATACACCGGCTGGTGGCCGAGGCGCTGGAAGAGCTGGGCGTGGGCGAGCGCACCATCGGTATAGCGCCGGTGGGCTGCGCGGTTTTCGCGTATAATTACTTTAACTGCGACATGTTCGAGGCCGCGCACGGCCGCGCACCCGCCGTGGCGACCGGCATCAAGCGCAGCCTGCCCGACCGCGTGGTGTTTACCTATCAGGGCGACGGCGACCTGGCCTCCATCGGCGCGGCCGAAATCGTGCACGCGGCCACCCGCGGCGAAAAGATTACCACCATATTCGTAAACAACGCCATTTACGGCATGACCGGCGGCCAGATGGCCCCCACCACGCTGATCGGCCAGAAGGCCACCACATCGCCCCTGGGCCGCGACGTGGAGCGCAACGGCAACCCCATCCGCGTAAGCGAAATGCTGGCCACGCTGGACGGCCCGGCCTACATCGCGCGCGTGTCGGTACACGACGTAAAGCACATTATGGAGGCCAAAAAGGCCATCAAGAAGGCGTTTGAGTATCAGATCGCGGGCAAGGGCTTTACGCTGGTGGAGGTTCTGTCCACCTGCCCGACCAACTGGGGCAAAACGCCCGAAGAGGCGCTCAAATGGCTGGAAGAGAACATGATTCCGGTCTATCCGCTGGGCGTGAAAAAGGAGGTTCAGTAACTTGATCCATTCCAGTGAAAAGCAGATTATCTGCGCGGGATTCGGCGGCCAGGGCGTGCTTTTGATCGGCCAGCTGCTGGCCTACTCGGGCATGCTGGACGGCAAGGAAGTAAGCTGGATGCCCTCCTACGGCCCGGAGATGCGCGGCGGGTCGGCAAACTGCGCGGTGGTTATTTCCGACCGCCCGGTGGGCTCGCCCAAGGTGGACGACCCGGACGTGTTAATCGCCATGAACCGCCCCTCTATGGAGCTGTTTGAAAAAAATATCGTGCCGGGCGGCGCGCTGCTGTACAACAGTTCGTTAATCGACGTAAAGCCCAGCCGCGGCGACATCACCGTTATCGCGGTGCCCTGCAACGAAATCGCCATGGAAGTGGGCTCGCTGCGCACGGCCAACATGGTTATGTTGGGCGCGTACGCCGCTTTGACCGGGGATTTTGGGGTGGATACGCTTATGGGCGCGCTGCGCCATAAGATGGGCCCCAGCAAGGAAAAAATGATGCCCATGAACCAGAAGGCCATTGAGGCGGGCATGAAAGTGGCCAGGGAACAGATGTAACGCGCTCCGCGCCGTCCGCCGCGGTTTTTCCGCGCGGGCGGCGCGACGGGGGGTGTGAAATATGGATATACGCCTGGGCGACGTGGTCAGGATGCGCAAGGCGCATCCCTGCGGATCGTTTGAATGGACGGTAATCCGCGTAGGCGCGGATATCAAGATAAAATGCGCGCAATGCGGGCGCATTGTTATGCTGAACCGGCCCGATTTTGAAAAGAGATTAAAAAAAATCGTCAGCCGGGTTGAGGAGGGAGACGAGCCATGAAACAGACGGAGCATTCCGCCGCCCCGCGCCTGGATAAGCAGGCGGCGGTAAAACGGCAGGGTTCTTCCCGCCCGGACGCTGCGGCGCGCCGCGCCGCGCGCCCCGTCCGCGCGGGCGAGGGCCCGGCGCGTTCTTCCCGCGAAGGCGCCGCGCGGGCGCGCAGCCCTTACCGGGAAGGCTATTACCAGGGCGCGCCCCGTAAAAAAGGCGCCCCGTCCGCCCAGGCGCGTAAAAAGGCGCACGGCAAGCGCCGCCCGGTCAAGCGGCGCAGGCGCGCGGGCTTTTTCAGCGTGCTTTTGTATTCCGCTTTCGCGGTATGCGCGGCGCTGCTCATCGGGTTTTTGTTAAAGACGTTTGTGTTTGAATTTGTGGATGTGTCGGGCAACGCCATGTATCAGACGTTGCTTAACGGAGACCGGGTGCTGGTAACCAAGTTTGATTACTGGTCGGATTCGCCTTCGCGGGGCGACATTGTGGCGGTGCGCGTGGACGGCGACGACAGCGGCATTATTTTGCGGCGCGTGGTGGGCCTGCCCGGGGAAACCATCGAAATTACCGACGGTCAGGTGTACATTTCGCTGGAGGACGAAAACGGCCAGCAGAGCAAGTACGAACTGAACGAGCGTTACATATTCAACAACTATTACACCATGGAGCCGCTGGAGCTGGGCGTGGGCCGCTATTTCCTGTTAAGCGACGACCGCACCGTGATGTTGGACAGCCGAAGCGACCAGGTGGGCGTGGTATCCAAAAACCGCATCATCGGCAAGGTGCGCTCCATCGTGTGGCCGTTTGACCGGTTCGGCGCGGTTTCCTGAGGATGGATACGCCGGGCCGGGCAAAGCTTTTTCCGAAACGGGGGCGTAAACGCGCGCGCGCCGCGCTGGAGTGGGCGCGCTTGATCGCGTTGGCGCTGGCGGCGGTGCTGATCGTGCGCGGGTTTGTGTTTACCGTCGTGCGGGTGGACGGCCGGTCCATGGCGGACACGCTTTTGGACGGCGACCTGGCGGCGGTTACGCTTTGGGACATGCGCACAGGCGCGCCCAGGCGCGGCGACGTGGTCATCTGCGCCTTTCCGGGCGAGCGCACGCTAAGCGTCAAGCGGGTGGTGGGCCTGCCGGGCGAGACGGTGGAAATCGCGGGCGGCGTGACGTATATTGACGGCCGTCCGCTTGAGGAAGATTACCTGACCCATCCCACGGCCCAGGCGTTTGGGCCGTTTACGGTGGAAGCGGGCCGGTATTTTGTGATGGGCGACAACCGCGCGCTTTCGCGCGACAGCCGCGAGGTGGGCGCCATTGACGGCGGCGCCATCTATGGCCGCGTGCGCTATGTGCTGTGGCCGCCCGGCCGGTTCGGGCCGGTCGCATAGCGCGAAAAGAGGCGCGAAAAGAGGCGCGCCCCGCGTATCGGGGCTTATCAGGGGGGCTTATCAGGTTAAACGTGAAAGGCAGGCGCATATGAAAAAAAATCGGGAAACGGAAACGCGCGCGAACGGCAGGTGGGTTCGCTTAATCGCGCTTGTACTGGCGGCGCTGCTGGTGTTGGCGGCGGTGGTCGCATCGCTCATCCCCTTTACGGCCTATGCCCAGGGCGAGGCGGCCGAAGGCGGGACGGGCGCGCGCAATCAATACGGCATGCGCGTGGAGATACTCGATTCCCTGGACGCGGTGCGCGTAACCCAAACCCTGGAATACACAAACCAGACCGGCCATGCGCTGGGCGAAATGATGTTTTATCTGTTTCCCAACGCCTACCGGCGCGCCTATACCGCCCCGTTTGAGCAAAACGAAGACGCCTATCCGGACGGGTTTACGCCGGCGGGCGTCGAATTTTTTTCGGTGGAGGTAGACGGCCAGGCGGCCGACTGGGGCGTGCAGGGCGAGGCGGAATGCTATCTGCGCGTGGCGTGCGATTTGCAGCCGGGGGAAAAATGCACCTTTTCCTTTGGGTATGAGCTGATCCTTTCCGAGTGTACGGGCTATCTGGGCACGGGCGATATGGGCTGGCGGTTGTGCGATTTTTACCCGCTGGCGGCGGTATGGGATGAGGCGATCGGCGCTTTTTCCATGGCGGAGCTAAACTATTACACCCAGAACGTGTACGCCGACCCGGCCGATTACACGGTGGAGGTTTACGCGCCCGCCACCTATCTGGTGGCCGCGCCCGGCCAGATAACGCGCGTAGCCCAAAGCGAAGCGGGCGTCACCTGGCGCATACAGGCGCGGGACATACGCCGCTTTTCCATGGCGCTTTCGCGCCGCTACACATACTATGCGCGCGAGGGGGATACCGACATATACGTGTACGCCAACACCGCATCGGGCGCGCGCGCGCTGATGGACGCGGCCCAGCGCGCGGCCGGCCTGTATTACCAGTGGCTGGGCGTGCGCATTGATCAGATCACCTTTGCGCAGGCCGACATAGGCGACGGGGGATACCTGTTCAGCGACGGGTTGGGGCTGCTGGACGATTCGCTGTTCGCGCTTAAAAACCGCGACGCGCTTGTCGAGGCGGCGGCCGAGCTGTTAGCGCGCTGTTATTTTGGCGGGCGCGTGGGTTCCAACCCCACGTCGGAGCCCTGGCTGACCGAGACGGTGGCGCCCTTTTTCGCGCTTATGTATATGCGTCAAACCCGGGGCGAAAGCGCCTTTTATGAGGCGCTGAACGAGCGCGTGCTGCCCGCGGTAAGCGTGACGCTGCCGGGCGGCGTGGCGGTGGACAGCGGCGTAAGCCAGTTTGAAACGGTAAACGATTTTCGGGCGGTGATGCGCGGCCGGGGCGCGGCCAGCATGTACGAAATTTACCGCCTGCTAAAAGAGGAACAGTTCTTTGAGGTATTTAAGCTGTACATAAATCAAAACGACGGCAAAATCGCCTCGCTGCCCGATTTTGCCGCCGCGCTTGACCAGGCCGCCGGGCGCGAGCTGGACTATTATTTGATGGAAGTGCTTCAAAATATCGACGAATACGTGGGCCGGGATATAGACTGGTATATGTAGGCCGAACCGATAAAGCGCCTGCCTCCTTTAGCGTTGTAAGGAAGCGGGCGCTTTGCGCGCCCTGGCACGCATCCGGCGCCAAGGGTCATACCCCGTGCATGGGATTATAACCGATGGCCTCCTCCACCATGGAAAAATACTGCGCGTAGGGCACGTATTCGGGCACGCTGTTGCCGGTGCCCACGGCCCAGCCGCCGCGCCCCGAAACGCGCTCAAGCATTGCCCTCACGCGCGCGCGCACGTCGCCGGCGGGCCTGGTGCAGATAAAGTTCATGTCTATGCCGCCCAGCAGCGCGATGCGGTCGTGCCACTTTTCGTACGCCTCTTCAATGGGCATGATGTTGTCCTCGAAGGAATGCTTCGCGTCAAAGCCGGCGGCGACGATATCGTCGATCACCTCGTTCATATACCCGCACGAGTGCAGCAGCACGGGCCGGCCCGCCGCGTGTACGGTATCGGCGATTTTTTTGTGCCAGGGTATCACGTAGCGGCGCATGTGCTCGGGCGACAGAAAGGTTTGCGTGTTAAAGCCCCAGTCGTCGTTGGAGCTGATCAGGCCCACCGAATCAAAGCAGAGCGCGTTTTTGTAATAGGCTACCAGGCGGGAGCCCACCTGGTCGAACACGCGGCCCACCAGTTCCGGGTCCTCGTAGAGCATATAGCACAGATTGTCGTACCCCAAAAGCGAGGTGACGTTTTCCAGCACCCCGCCCGGGCCCATGACCATCAGCTTCATGCCGTCGGGCAGATAGGCCTTTATCTTTTGCAGCGTGGAATAGTCGCACGCGTCTGGGTCGGGCCAGGCGTACGATTCGAAGCTTTTTTCGTCGAATATCATCGCGCCCTCGTTAAGCGAAACGCTGTTTTCGCGCCTGCGCTCGCCCAGCGGAAAATGAAAATCCGAGGCGTGTACCGTGGCGTAATCGTAGCCCAGGCGGTGAAACGCCTCCACCGTAAAGCGCGCCACGTCCAGCGGCTTTTCGCCGTCCAGCCTGCGCCCGTTTACCGTTTCGTAAAGCGGCATGTTCATAAACAGCTCAAACAACACCGGCCGTTCCGGCTCCTCCCGGCGCAGCACCTTGAGAAGGTTTTCAAAATTACTCTCTCGCCGTTTCATACATGATCTTTCCTTCCATATACGAATTAGGGCGTGGGGCAGGGCGCGCCGCACAATTCGCGCACCGCCTGATCCGCGTCGATAAGGCCGCTTAGCGGCATGGCGCAATAGCGCTGTACGATATCGGTTACGCGGCGCAGGTTGACCACCGGCGTGCCATAGGAAACCGCGTCCCCGCTGGAGAGTATAAAGCCCGCGCCCGGCGCCATGCGGTTTATTACGTTTACCGCGTAGCGGATCATCTGCTCTTCGCTTGCGCGCTGCATGTAGGGCGGTTCCAGCCCGCCGATAATCACCTTGTCCGGCCAGCTTGCGCGCGCCTCGTGCGCCCAGAAATCGCCCGTGGTGGGCGGGCACAGCGAATCGATGCCGTCCATGCATCCCGCGCCGATTTCACCGGCGAAGCCCTTTAATTTGCCGCACATGTGTACGATATACACCTTTCCCGCCTGGTGCATGATGCGCGCATATTCGTCCAGGCAGGGCGCGCAGTAGTTTACGTACTGGTTGCGGCTGAGCACGGTGGTGGAGGTATCTTCATAGGTAAAGCATACCTGGGCCGGGGACTGGGCAATGATGCGGTAGGCCTTTAAGTTTAACTGGTG
>CAWVLE010000204.1:0-15283 GCA_963929805.1 uncultured Eubacteriales bacterium
CCTGTTAAGTATTCCCGCGATCATGGGGCGCATCTTGTCCGATCCGTCGGCCGCCTTTACCGAAATGTTGATATGAAAGCCGTTGCCAGGCGCGTCGTCCAGCGGCTTTACGCCAAAATCCGCATGCAGCCCGTTGCGCCGGGCCACGGTCTTTACGATCGTCTGGAAGGTCACCGCGTTATCCGCCGCGGTCAGCGCGTCCGCATAGCGAAAATCGATCTCGTTTTGGCCGGGGCCTTCCTCGTGATGGGAGCTTTCAGGCTGGATACCCATCTGTTCCAGCGTCAGGCACACTTCGCGGCGAATGTTTTCGCCCCGGTCTTCGGGCGCGATATCCATATACCCGGCCCGGTCGTAGGGCTTTTTGGTGGGTTCGCCGTCCTCGTCCAGCTTAAACAGGTAAAACTCCTGCTCGGTGCCGAAGGCAAAGCTGTATCCCGCCTGCGCGGCCTCGCGCACTGCCCGTTTAAGCAGGCTGCGCGTATCGCACTCAAAGGGCCGGCCGTCGGGATAGGAAACCGCGCTGAACATGCGCACCACCTTGCCGTGTTCGGGCCGCCAGGGCAAAATGACGAGCGTGTCCGCATCCGGGTTAAGCAGCAGGTCGGAATGGCTTTCGTCGCTGAATCCGGCGATCGCCGACGCGTCGAACGCAATGCCGTATTCAAAAGCGCGAGGCAGTTCCTGCGGCATGATGGATATGTTTTTCTGTCTGCCGAACACATCGCAGAAGGCCAGGCGGATAAACTTCACGTCCTCCTCCAGCACGTACTGCAGAACCTCTTCCCTTGAATACTTCATAGATACGCTACCTGCCTTTTTCTTAGTTTGCCACGTACATCTGCTTATACGGGTTTTTGCTGTCGGGCGTAACCACGGTAAAGGGCGAATCCAGCGCCGCGCGCGCCTCCAGCCCAAACAGCGCGCAATATTCGCGGACGTATTTTTCCAGCTTTTCCCTGTCCTCGCCGGTAGCCGGGCGGGCGGTCACCTGATCGGGAAAGGCGATATCCTCGCACCCGCCGCGCAAAAACATTTTGCCGCCGTGCATGCCCGTGCAGGGAAAATTGCCCACGATCCGCCTTGAACCCGCGCCCAGGCCCAGCACCACGATCACGCCGCCGGCCTGGTATTCGCCCAGAAAACTGCCGGCCGTGCCGCCGATTACCATCACCGGCGCTTTTTCCCGGTATTCCTTCATGTGAATCCCGGCGCGGTAACCCGCGTTCCCCTTTACAAATATCTTTCCGCCGCGCATGGCGTAGCCCGCCGCGTCTCCCACGTTGCCGAAAATCACGATCCGGCCCTCGTTCATGGTGTCGCCTACGGCATCCTGCGCGTTGGCCTTTACCGTAATGGAGGCGCCGTTCAGGTACGCGCCCAGCGCGTTGCCCGGCACGCCTTGTATCGTAATATCCTTATCCGACATGCCTGCGGCGATAAAGCGCTGGCCGAGGCAGCCCTGAATCTGGATATTGCGCCCGGTCCCGCGCAGCTTTTCGTTTATCGTGCGGTGATCCATTTCGCGAACGTCTATTATCATAATCTAGACCACACCTCCAAACTTTTTTCTACGCATTTCAGGTGAAAAAGCCGCGGAAGTAGCGATTTTTTTGAGCATTTCAAAGTCCACCTGGTTAAGGGGCGTCCTTTCCCGTATAAGCGAGGTATAAATTCCGGCGCGTTCCGTCTCGCCGATAAGTATAAAGCCCACCAGGTAACCGTTGCGAATAAACAGGCGTTTGAGCTTTCCCTCTCCCTTTTCTTCGTAAAGCTCGCCTTCGTAACTTCCGGCCGTCATGGCGTTAAGCCCCATTAAACAAATGGAGTTCATGGCGATAGCCTTGTCAAAAACCTCGTCGCCTCCTGCCATGTTTACGCCCGCAGCGTGCCCCTGCATATAGGCGTTAGGCAGCAACGCCAACACGCGCTTTGTCCCGCAGGAGACGTCTTCACCCTCCGTTGCGTCGCCCGCCGCATACACGTCCGTGAGGGAAGTGCGCATGCGGGTATCCACCAAAATACCCCTGTTTACCTGTCCGCCGGCCTGCTTTACCAGGCCGGTATTGGCGCGCACCCCCAGCGCCAGCACCACGATATCAAAATCCAGCGCCGCGCCGCTTTTCATATGCGCCACGTTTTTTTCAAACCATTCCACCGTGTCGCCCAGCATAAATCGTATGCCCGCAGATTCCAGATGCTTCTGCATCATCGCGGCGCAATCCTCGTCCAAAATGCTTGACAACACGCGCGGGGCCAGGTCGCATACGGTGACGCTCGCTACGCGTTCCAGTAAACCCTCCGCGCATTTAAGCCCGATCAGGCCCGCGCCCACGATCAACACGCGCGCTTGCGCGTCCAGCGCGGCCTCAAGCGCCAGGCAATCATCCAGCGTCATAAAGTTAAACCGCTTTTCCACGGCGTCCAATCCTTCAAACGGCGGCGTAAAGGCGCAAGAGCCGGCCGCCACGCATACGCTGTCGTAGGTAAGACCGCTTCCATCGTCCAGATATACTTTTTTCCCCGGAACGTCGATTTCGACGGCCCGGCGGCCATACAAAACGCGGCAGCCCATCTTATCGTAAAAATCCGCGGCGCGATAGTTCATGCGCGACAAATCGGTTTTCTTTTCCAAATAATAGGAAATAAGCGGGCGGCAATAAACAGGATGGTTTTCCTGCGAAACCACCGTAATTTCACCCGCCGGATCCACGCTGCGTATCCCCTCGATACAGCCTGCGGCGGCCGTTCCGTTTCCTATAATTACGTATTTTTTCACTCGGCCTCACTCCGTTCCTCATACACAATCGCCCGGTTTGGGCAACCCGCCACGCAGGCGGGCTCTCCGCAGGCGTTTTTAAGGCACAACTCGCACTTTTGCATAACGCCGCTTTCGCTGGGCGAGAGCGCGCCATACGGGCACACCAGAACGCAGGTCAAACACCCCACGCATCTATCCTGATCCACCCGCACCACGCCTTCCTGTTTGGATATGGCGCCCGCAATGCAACTCTTTACGCAAATGGGGTCGTTGCAGTGCCGGCAGGACACCGCATAGGAAATTTTTTCGTCGCCCTCCACGTGGATTCTGGGATAAATCCGCTTGCCTTTGAGCGCGGAAACCATATCCTTCATGCCGGAATTGGCAAAGGCGCAATTATACTCGCACAGGTGGCACCCCAGGCACCACTCTTCGTTTACATATACGCGTTTCATGTCCTCACTCCCCCGCATGCGCTATGCCCAATACTTCCAGCTCTTTAGACGAAAGCCCGATGCCGCGCAGCATCAGCCGGTTGCCGCGCAGGGCCTCTATGGAGTTGATGCCCATGCCGCCCATCAGCTCTTTTATCTCATGCCGCCATGCGGTCATCAGGTTGATAAGGCGTTCGCTGCCCATATCCGGGTTGAGCCGTTTTACCAGCTCGGGCCGCTGCGTGGCGATGCCCCAGTTGCACTTGCCGCTCTGGCATGTGCGGCACAAATGGCAACCCAGCGCGAGCAGCGCCGCCGTGGCGATATAGCAGGCGTCCGCGCCCAGCGCGATGGCCTTTACGACGTCCGCCGCGCTTCGTATGGATCCGCCCACCACCAGCGATACCTCGTTTCTTATACCTTCGTCGCGCAGCCTCTGATCCACCGCCGACAACGCCAATTCTATGGGGATGCCCACGTTGTCGCGTATCCTGGTAGGGGCCGCGCCGGTGCCGCCGCGGAAACCGTCTATGGCGATGATATCCGCGCCGCTTCGGGCGATGCCGCTGGCGATGGCCGCGATGTTGTGAACGGCGGCCACTTTTACGATAACCGGCTTGGTATACGCCGTGGCCTCCTTAAGCGAGAATACCAGCTGGCGCAAGTCTTCTATGGAATAGATATCGTGATGCGGCGCGGGCGAAATGGCGTCCGAACCTTCCGGGATCATGCGCGTGCGCGAAACGTCGCCCACAATTTTGGCGCCGGGCAGATGCCCGCCGATGCCCGGCTTCGCGCCCTGGCCCATTTTGATTTCAATTGCCGCGCCCGCCTTCAGATAATCCTCATGCACGCCAAACCGGCCGGAGGCCACCTGCACGACGGTGTTGGGGCCATATTGGTAAAAGTCCTCATGCAGGCCGCCCTCGCCGGTGTTATACAATATACCCAGTCGCGTGGCGGCGCGGGCGAGCGAAGCGTGCGCGTTGTAGCTTATGGAGCCGTAGCTCATGGCCGAAAACATTACGGGCATAGAAAGCTCGATCTGCGGCGGCAGTTCGCAGCGCAGCTTTCCGTCCGCGTCGCGCCGTACTTTTTGCGGTTTTTTGCCCAAAAACACGCGCGTCTCCATGGGCTCGCGCAGCGGATCTATCGGCGGGTTGGTTACCTGCGACGCGTTAATGAGGATTCGGTCCCAATACACCGGCAGGGGCTTGGGGTTGCCCATCGAGGAAAGCAGCACGCCGCCGCTGCCGGCCTGCTTATAGATCTCCCGTATCGTATCGTTTTGCCAGTTTGCGTTTTCACGCAGCACGCAATCGCTCTTTACAATTTTCAGGGCCCGCGTAGGGCAAAGCGAAACGCAGCGCTGGCAATTGACGCATTTCGTTTCGTCGCTTATCATCATGTTGCGTTCGTCGTCGTAGCGATGCACTTCGTTCGCGCATTGCCGTTCGCACACGCGGCAGGCGATACAACGGTTTTCGTTTCTTACGACCTCAAATTCGGGATATATAAATTCCACGCTCATCAGTATGCGCCTTCCTTTACTTGAACTATAACCGGTTCGCCGCCCGCGGGCGCCCAGATATTTTCGGCGTCGGGTTCCATGACGCGGATGGCCGCCTCCTCGCTGGCGATAAACACCCGGTCTCCCTTTTCCCCGGCCACCATGGAGCGCAGTTTCAGACGGTCGTTTAGCGCCATCAGCCCGCCGTTAAAGCCAAATACGATGGAAAAGGGCCCGGTAATAAGCAGGCTGGAAAACATCGTGCGCAGATAAGTCAGCTTATTTTTTTCCTCAATATCGGTCTTGCCCGCGATGGTACTCCAAAACGGCGCGGCGATTACGCCGGCGGCCTCCTTAAGCGTAAGCCCCTGTACGCGCGCCAGGTAATCCATTATATAGGTAATAACCTCCGTGTCCGTTTTAAGCGTGCACTTATAGCCGAACATTTCGATAAAGCGGCGGTTGGCGTCGTAGGAGGAAATTTCTCCGTTATGCACCACCGAATAATCCAGCAGCGTAAACGGGTGCGCGCCGCCCCACCAGCCCGGCGTGTTGGTGGGATAGCGGCCGTGCGCCGTCCAGCAATAGCCCGCGTATTGATCCAATTTATAAAACACGCCCACGTCTTCCGGAAAGCCTACCGCCTTGAACGCCCCCATGTTTTTCCCGCTGGAGAAGACGAACGCGCCTTTCATTTCGGCGTTGATCTTCATCACGGTTCGGGCCACGAATTCCTTTTCGTCCAGCTGCAAATCGGCCAGCACGGATTTTAAGGGGGCGACGAAGTAGCGCCATATAATCGGCTCGTCGGTAATGGAAGCAATTTTACGGGTGGGGATAATTTCCGATTTTACGATTTCAAACCGCTCTTTCAAAAACAGCTCGCAGTCCTTTCGGGTGGCTCGCTGGTCAAAAAACATGTGCAGCGCGTAAAAATCCCTGTACTCGGGATAAATGCCATACCCCGCAAAGCCGCCGCCCAGGCCGTTGGAGCGGTCGTGCATGGGCTTCATCGCGTCCATAATCATTTTTCCGGACATCCTGTTCCCCTCTTTGGAAATGACGGCGGCAATCGCGCAGCCGGAGGGAATACGCACCTGACCTTCTAGCTTCATATTAATCCGTTTCCTTTCGCGCGAGCTAATAAAATAGAAAAAAGCGCCCATTCCAGCGCGGGGCATACTGCCCTGCCGAAATGAACGCCTTTGCTCATTTGCGCACATTATATACCCCGTTTTGCATTTCGTCAACCCGTGCGCTAAAAATTATCGAACTTTTTGCAGGATCTTCCAGAAAAAGTTGCAAAAAAATGCGTTGACAGCCCGACCGCACGGGTGTATAATGCAACGCGTAAAGGCAAAGGCGTCTTTGAGTTTTCCGCTCAAGGGCGCTTTTTCCAAAACCGAATATCGCGTCTGATGAAGGCAAAGGCGTCTTCGATGGTTTTTCATCGAGGACGCCTTTTCGTTTTTTCAGGCAAAAGGAGGAATTGGTTATGAAGAGCGTACCCGAGTATTTTGGCAGTCTGGTCTTTGACGACAGGGTGATGAAGGCAAATTTATCCGCCAAGGTGTATGCCTCCCTTAAAAAGACCATCGATGAGGGCGCACAGCTGGATATCGGCGTGGCCAACGCCGTAGCCGCCGCGATGAAGGATTGGGCCGTAGCCAACGGCGCCACCCATTATACCCATTGGTTCCAGCCCCTCACCGGCATCACCGCCGAAAAGCACGACAGCTTCATCACTCCATCGCCTGACGGCGGCGTAATTATGGAGTTTTCCGGCAAAGAGCTGATTAAGGGCGAACCGGACGCGTCCTCCTTCCCGTCGGGCGGCCTGCGCGCCACGTTTGAAGCGCGCGGCTATACCGCGTGGGATCCCACCTCATACGCCTTTATCAAGGGCAAAACCCTGTGCATTCCCACGGCGTTCTGCTCCTACGGCGGGCACGCGCTGGACAAAAAGACGCCGCTGTTGCGCTCCATGGAGGCGCTTAACAAGCAGGCGCTGCGCATTTTGCGCCTGTTTGGAAACGATAGCGCCAAGTGCGTGCGCTCCTCGGTGGGGCCTGAACAGGAATACTTCCTTATTACCCGCGAAATGTACGACCGCCGCCCCGACCTGCGCTTTACCGGCCGCACGCTTTTCGGCGCGAAGCCGCCCAAGGGACAGCAGATGGACGACCATTACTTTGGCGTGATCAAGCCCCGCGTCGCCGCCTTCATGGAAGAATTGAACGAAGAGCTGTGGAAGCTGGGCATTCTGGCCAAGACCGAGCATAACGAAGTGGCGCCGGCCCAGCACGAACTGGCGCCCATCTACACCACCACCAACATCGCTACCGACCACAACCAGCTTACCATGGAAATCATGCAGAAAATCGCCGCCAAACACGACCTGGTGTGCCTGTTGCACGAAAAACCCTTTGCCGGCGTCAACGGCAGCGGCAAGCACAACAACTGGTCCATCGCGACCGACACGGGCGTGAACCTGCTCTCCCCCGGCGAAACCCCCTACGAAAACGCGCAGTTTTTGCTGTTCCTGTGCGCGGTAATTAAGGCCGTAGACGATTATCAGGATCTGTTGCGCATTTCCGTAGCCACCGCCGGCAACGACCACCGTCTGGGCGCGAACGAAGCGCCGCCCGCCGTGGTGTCCATCTTCCTGGGCGACGAGCTAACCGCCGTGTTGGAGGCAATCGAAACCGGTACGCCCTACCAGGGCGCGGAGAAAACCCAGATGAAGCTGGGCGTAGACGTTTTACCCAAGTTCAACCGCGATACCACCGACCGCAACCGCACCTCGCCGTTCGCCTTTACGGGCAACAAATTTGAGTTCCGCATGCTGGGCTCGTCCAACAGCATCGCCTGCGCCAACATCATGCTAAACAGCGCGGTAGCCGAAAGCCTGAAGATCTACGCCGACCGGCTGGAAAACGCCGGGGATTTTAAAACGGCGCTGCACGAGATGATCCGCAAGACCATTAAGGACCACAAGCGCATCATATTCAACGGAAACGGTTACGACGATAGCTGGATTAAAGAAGCAACCGAGCGGCGCGGCCTGCTAAACTACCGCACCACGCCCGACTGCATGCCCCACCTGCTGGACAGGAAAAACGTGGATATGCTCACTTCGCACAAGGTATATTCCGAAGCCGAGTTGAAATCGCGCTGCGAAATCATGCTGGAGAACTACTGCAAGACCGTAGTGATCGAGGCCAACACCATGGTAGATATGGCCAGGACGCAAATCGCCCCGGCGGTCGAGACCTACGCCGCCGACGTAGCCAAAGCCGCCGCCGCCAAAAAGACGCTTGATCCGGCGCTCGCGTGCGGCTATGAAACCGCGCTGGTCCGCAGGCTTTCCGCGTTGACCGACCAGATCGCCGCCAAGGCCGCGGAGCTGGAAGACGCGCTCGTCTCGCTGGCAGGCGCCGGGGATACGGCCGCAGAATCGGTCATGATTCGCGATACGGTGCTTGGACTTATGAGCGAGCTGCGTCTGGCCTGCGATACGGCCGAAACCCTAACGGCTAAGTCCTATTGGCCCTTCCCATCCTACGCCGACCTTCTCTTTGGCGTAAAATAACGCGACGCAATTATTCAGGAGATGATTTGTATGGCCATGGAGGAAATCCGCGTACTTATTAACGAGGCTGTTTCCGGCGAAGTTTTTGGCGTCTGGTTTTTAATCGGCGCGGCGCTCGTGTTCTTCATGCAGGCAGGCTTTGCCATGGTTGAAACCGGTTTTACCCGCGCAAAAAATGCCGGTAATATTATCATGAAAAACCTGATGGATTTTTGTATCGGCACGGTAGTATTCATATTACTGGGTTTTAGCCTGATGATGTCGGAGGATTATCTGTTTGGCTTTATTGGCGTTCCGAACCTTAACATATTTACCGATTTCGGTACGTTTATTGAGCAGAACGCCTCAAGCTTCGTGTTTAACCTGGTATTCTGCGCCACGGCGGCTACCATCGTCTCTGGTTCCATGGCGGAAAGGACAAAGTTTCTCTCCTATTGCATTTACTCGGGCGTTATTTCTCTTTTCGTTTACCCGATCGAGGCCGGCTGGGTATGGAACCCGCAGGGCTGGCTGGTCAGGCTGGGCTTTCACGACTTTGCCGGCTCAGCGGCAATTCACACGGTGGGCGGCCTTACGGCGCTTATTGGCGCGATTATGGTCGGCCCCCGGCTCGGTAAATACGTACGGGATAAAGCCAGCGGAAAAGTCGCCAAAGTTAACGCCATTCCTGGGCACTCCATCACGCTGGGCGCATTGGGCTGTTTCATCCTGTGGTTTGGCTGGTATGGCTTTAACGGCGCGGCCGCGTGGGATAACAGTTCTCTGGCTTCCATATTCCTGACTACCACCATCGCCCCCGCCGTCGCCACCTGCGCTACCATGGTCTACACCTGGATCAAAAACGGCAAGCCCGACGTCTCCATGTGCCTGAACGCGTCGCTCGCGGGTCTGGTAGGCATTACCGCCGGTTGCGACGCGCTGGACGCCGCTGGCGCCTGCGTAGTAGGCGTCGTGTCGGGCGTGCTGGTCGTAGTCGTGGTGGAACTGTTGGATCTTAAGCTGCACATCGACGACCCGGTAGGCGCCGTGGGCGTTCACCTGGCAAACGGCGTATGGGGTACGCTGGCCGTGGGCCTGCTTGCAAATCCCGCCGCTCCGGCCGGGCTTCACGGGCTGCTTTACACCGGAAGCGCCGCTCTGCTGGGCATCCAGGCGCTGGGCATCCTCTCCATTATGGCCTGGACGGGCATTGTAATGAGCGTAATGTTTCTGCTGATTAAAAAGACCGTCGGCCTGCGCGTAAGCGCGGAAGAAGAAATCAAAGGTCTGGACAGCACCGAACACGGCCTGCCCAGCGCCTATGCCGACTTCCTGCCCGCAGTTGAAAGCCTGGACTACGGATATGAGGGCGCGGTGGCCGTAAGCGGCGAAATCCCCGTAGCCGAAGCTGTTCCCGTCAAAAAGGTGCCCGCGTTTAGCGGCGATACGCCCAAATTTACCAAGGTGGAAATCATCTGCAAGGAGGCCCGTTTCGAGGCGCTGAAATCCGCCATGATGAAAATCGGCATTACCGGTATGACGGTGTCGCATGTGCTGGGTTGCGGTATCCAGAAGGGGAAACCCGAATTTTACCGCGGCGTTCCGATTGAGGCTACGCTGCTGCCCAAAATTCAGGTGGATATCGTCGTAAGCAAAGTACCGGTGCGCAGCGTAATCGAAACGGCCAAAAAAGTGCTCTATACCGGCCATATCGGCGACGGCAAGATATTTGTGTACGACGTCGAAAATGTGGTAAAGGTTCGCACCGGGGAAGAAGGCTACGACGCGTTGCAGGACGTTGAATAATCCCCAATCCCCCATTGCCCGCGCTTTGCCCCGTCCTGCCCGGACGGCGCAAAGCGCTTGGGCGCACAATGCACACTTTCAAAAGCGTTTGAGAAAAGAGAAGTACTGCATCTACCCGTCCCCCAGAGAGTACGGAGCGCTGGAAACCGTATGACGGGCCTGCACGAATAACACTTTTCAAGCTGCAATCTGAAAAAGGGCTTTTCCCTTTAGTAGGTGCGCCGCCAGGCCGCGCGTCAGCTGGCCGGGCCCGGTCCGGGCCGCAAATGAGAACAAATATAGGTGGCACAGCGAGCACAGCACTTGCCCTATAGCATGCTGAATCTGCATTGACCGCTGGAGGTATCCGTCATGTGTTCAATTATGGGTTATTGCGGCCGCGGCGCCGCGCGAGAGCAATTTGAAAAAGGGTTTCGCCGCACGATATCCCGGGGCCCGGACGACAGCCGGATTGTGGATACGGGCGACGGACTTTTGGGTTTTCACCGTCTGGCCATCATGGATCTGTCCCCTTCGGGTATGCAACCCTTTGAGCTGGACGGAAGCTACGCGGTATGCAACGGCGAAATTTACGGCTTTGAAAAGCTCAAGCGCGCGTTGTCGGGCCGGTACCGGTTTAAAGGCACGTCCGACTGCGAAATCCTGTTGCCGCTTTACAGGGAATACGGCGTGGACATGTTCGCCATGCTGGACGCCGAGTTCGCCCTGATTATCTACGACGCCCAAACCGGCCGGTATATCGCCGCCAGGGACCCCATCGGCATCCGCCCTCTGTACTACGGCTACGATTCCAATGGCGTTATCCTATTTGCCAGCGAGCCCAAAAACCTGGTAGGGTTGACGGACAAAATCCTGCCCTTCCCGCCCGGCCATTATTACAGGGACGGCGCGTTTATCCCTTACTGCGACATCGCCCACGTGGACGCGGTATGCCGCGACGGCCTCGAAACCGTGTGCGATAACATCCGTCAAAAGTTAATCGCGGGCGTGGAAAAGCGGCTGGTAGCCGACGCGAAGGTGGGTTTCCTGCTCTCAGGCGGGTTGGATTCCTCGCTGGTGTGCGCCATCGCGGCGCGCAAATCGCCCGAGCCCATCCGCACCTTTGCCGTGGGCATGCGCGAGGACGCCATCGACTTAAAATACGCGCGGCAGGTCGCCGATTATATCGGCAGCCAACACACGCAGGTTATCATCACCAAAGAGGACGTGCTGGGCGCGCTGGAAAGCGTAGTGTATCTGCTTGGCACGTTCGATATTACCACCATACGCGCCAGTATGGGCATGTACCTGATGTGTAAGGCCATTCACGAGCAGACCGACATACGCGTGCTGTTAACCGGCGAAATTTCCGACGAGCTTTTCGGTTATAAATACACCGATTACGCGCCGGACGCCGCCGCTTTCCAGGCCGAATCCGAAAAGCGGGTGCGCGAACTTCACATGTACGACGTGCTGCGCGCGGACCGGTGCATTTCGGTAAACTCGCTGGAGGCGCGCGTGCCGTTTGGCGATCTGGATTTTGTGCGCTATGTCATGTCGGTAGACCCGCAACTCAAGCTCAACCGCTATGGAAAGGGCAAATACCTGCTGCGCCACGCGTTTGAAGGGTACGGCTATTTGCCCGACGCCATACTCTGGCGTGAAAAGGCGGCCTTCTCCGACGCGGTGGGCCACTCCATGGTAGACCACCTTAAGCAATACGCCGAAGAATATTATACCGACGAGGCGTTTGCTACGCTCAGCCAGAAATATACGCACGCACGGCCGTTTACCAAGGAATCGCTGCTCTACCGCGAATTGTTTGAAAAATACTATCCCGGGCAGGGCGAAATGATCTGCGATTTCTGGATGCCCAACAAATCCTGGGCCGGCTGCGACGTAGGCGACCCTTCCGCGCGGTATTTGGCAAACTATCGCGACAGCGGCAAATAAAGACGGCGCATTCAAAGTCCCCGTCGTTCTGCGTAAACTTTCGCCGCAACGACCGTTGTCTTCGTAGTTTCCGCTTTTCGCCCGTTAAACTCAGATAGTACGGCAAATTTATTAACGTAAAATTCATATAGTTCCCATGTATTGCTAAAATTTTAGAAGCCGCTGCGCCCGTAAGCGCGGCGGCTTCTTTATGCGCATAAACGTGCGGTTAGATTTTATCAATCGTCTCAATACGCTTCCTATAGAACAATTACGTCTTATCTTCTCCACATTTTATATACAATAATTCTTATAAGAACTATTTTATTGCGTATATTGCTTCTATAATGTGCTATAATTCGTTATAGGTGGTAGTATGCGAAAATTATATATACTATTAGCATTATTCTTATGTATCGCCCTCCCGGCCCAGTGTGAATCGCTGTGTCTGGTTTTTTTTGACGTGGGTCAGGGCGACAGCGCGTTGGCGCTGTGCGGCGATTCGGCCATGCTGGTAGACGCGGGCACGTCCGCCTCCGCCGGGCACATACTTTCCCGTCTGGAGGCGCTGGACATTACGCAATTGGATCTGGCGGTGGCCACCCATCCGCACGCCGATCACATCGGCGGCATGGCCGCGCTGATTGAGGAATGCGAACCACGCAATTTCTGGATGCCCCGGGCGCTTCACGACACGCTGACCTACGAACGCATGCTGGACGCGCTGGCGCGTTTTCAAGTACCCGTGCGCGCGCCCGATCGCGGCGATACATTTACGCTGGGCGAGGCGTGCGTGCGGGTGCTCAGCCGGCCGCGCGCGCCGGAGGACGCGCCCAACCTGCATTCCATCGTGCTGTTGATAGAATTTGAAGACACGGCGGTTTTGCTGATGGCCGACGCGGAGCCGGAATGCGAAAGCGCGCTTTTAGAGGACGAACCCGGCCTGTGGGCGGACGTGGTCAAAATTGCGCACCATGGCGCGCAGGACGGCACGAGCGAAGCCTTTCTCGAGCGGACGAACCCGCAAATCGCGGTCATCAGCTGCGGCGAGGACAACCCTTACGGGCACCCCGATTTATCCCTGTGCGAGCGGCTAAACGAGCGCGGCGCGACGGTATACCGAACCGATCAGGCGGGCGACGTGGCGCTGCGCTACGAGGACGGGCAGTGGGAGGAGATAGATTTTGAAGCGCTTTGTAATTGACCGTTTCAGCGGCGCGTGGGCCTATTTGGAAGATGAGGCGGGCGACGTTCGCCGGGTAAGACGCGCGCTGCTTCCCCGGGACGCGCGGGAAGGCGCGGCGCTTAATTTTGACGGAGCCGCATTTGAACGCGCGCCGCAAGACGCCCGGCGCCGGGCGCGCATCGCCGCGAAACTGCGCGATCTTCTGGATTAGAGCGCGGCCAAAATTTACGCGCGCCGCCTGTTCAACGCCCAAAAAGCGTGCTATAATATGATAATATTATAGTCCATTTCAGGGGAACGATTTAAGGGGGAGATTGCCGTGCAGACAGAGGAACGGCGCGCCGCAAATTTTATAGAGGAATTTATCGAGGAAGATCTTGCCGCGGGCCGGTACGATCACGTAAAAACGCGTTTCCCGCCCGAGCCCAACGGTTTTTTGCACATCGGCCACGTAAAGGCGTTGTGCATCGATTTTGGCATTGCGCAAAAATACGGCGGAAAATGCAATCTGCGCTTTGACGACACCAACCCCACCAAAGAGGACAGCGTGTTTGTAGACGGCATCGAGGCCGACATCAAATGGCTGGGCTTCGAATGGGACGAGCTGCACTTTGCCAGCGACTTTTTCGGCAGGCTGTACGAAATCGCGCGCGGCCTGATCAAAAAGGGCGTCGCCTACGTGGACGACCAGAGCCCGGAACAGATGCGCGCCAATCGCGGCACGCTGACCCAGCCGGGCGTGGACAGCCCCTACCGCAACCGCAGTGTGGAGGAAAATCTGGACCTGTTCGAGCGCATGAAAAACGGCGAATTTCCGGACGGCTCGCGCGTGTTGCGCGCAAAAATCGACATGGCCTCGCCCAACGTGCTCATGCGCGACCCCACGCTTTACCGCATACTGCGCGCGCATCACCACAAGACGGGCGACGAGTGGTGTATTTACCCCATGTACGACTTCCAGCATCCCTTGCAGGACGCCATCGAGGGCGTGACCCATTCGCTGTGTTCGCTGGAATATGAAATCCACCGCCCGCTGTACGATTGGGTGGTGCGCCAGGCCGGTTTCGAGCACCCGCCGCGCCAGATTGAATTTGCCCGGCTTAACCTGACCCGCACCGTAATGTCCAAGCGGTACCTGCGCCGCCTGGTGGAGGAGGGCTATGTGTCGGGTTGGGACGATCCGCGCATGCCCACGCTGGTGGCCATGAAGCGCCGCGGCTATACCCCGGAGGCGATTAAGGATTTCCTCGCGCGGGTGGGCGTGGCCAAGGCCGATTCCGTGGTGGACGGCGCGCTGTTGGAACACTGCGTGCGCGAAGCGTTGGGCGGCGAATGCCCGCGCGCCATGGCGGTGCTTAATCCGTTAAAAGTCACCCTGTCCAATTGGCCGGAGGACAAGCTGGATTCGCTGCGCGTGGAAAACCATCCCGACCGCCCCGAGCTGGGCGAACGGGAAATCCACTTCGGCCGCGTGCTCTATATCGAAAAGGAAGACTTTATGGAAGATCCGCCCAAGAAGTTCTTCCGCCTGTCGCCGGGCCGCGAGGTGCGCCTCAAGGGCGCGTACATCATCCGCTGCGACAGCGTGGTCAAGGACGAATCCGGCCAGGTGACCGAGCTAAACTGCTCGGTGGATTTGGACAGCCGCTCAGGCAGCGAGGGCGCGAACCGCAAGGTAAAGGGCACGCTGCACTGGGTCAGCGAGTATGACGCCGTGCCCTGTGAGGTACGCCTGTACGAGCCCATCCTGAATGCGGACGAGCCGGAGGATGCGCCCGAGGCCGCGCCGGACGACGAATTTGCCGAAGAAGCCGCCGCGCCCGCCAGGGACTTTATCAGCCGCTTAAACCCCAACAGCCTTACGGTCATCCGGGGCGCGCTGGTGGAGCCGGTCATCGCGCAGGCCGAAAACGGCAGCCGCTTCCAGTTCCTGCGCATGGGCTACTTCTGCAAGGATCCCGATTCCACCCCCGCCATGCCGGTGTATAACCGCACCGTGCCCCTGAAGGATAGCTGGGCCAAGGCAAACAAATAAGCCTCGTCCGCGCCGGACGAAAGCCGCATGCATAAAAATAACGGGCCGTGCCGCAATAGAAAATGCGGT
>CAWVLE010000205.1:0-5282 GCA_963929805.1 uncultured Eubacteriales bacterium
TACTTTTCCAAGGCCTTTAAAAAATACTTTGCGCTTTCGCCCAGCGCATATGCGCAAAAGGCGCGCGCGGGCGAATAAGCCGGACGGTTGGAGGGGGATTTCATGTTTTGCGTGCGGGACCTGACGGTGGATTACTTAAAAGAAGCGATGGGCGTGTCGCCGCGGCCGCAGTTTGGCTGGAAATTGGCGGGCGGCGGGCGCGGCATACGCCAGAGCGCGTTTGCCTTTGAACTTGCGCGGGACGCGGATTTTACCTGCGTGCTGTTTGAAAGCGGCGTGGTCGAGTCGGATGAATCGGCCCACTACGCGCCCGAAAACCTGCCGCTTGAAGCGGCGCGGCGCTATTTCTGGCGCGTGCGCGCGCGCGACCAGCGCGGCGAGTGGAGCGATTTTTCCGCGCCGGACAGCTTTGTCACCGCGCTTTTCGGCGCGGACGCGTGGCGCGGCCGGTTTATCTCGGCCGAAACCGAACGCGACGCTTCCTCCTCGGCGGGCAGCAGCGTAAGCGGCGATTTTCGCGTGGACGGCCCCGTGCGCGCGGCCTATCTGTACGCCACGGCGCTGGGGCTATACCATGTGTACCTTAACGGGGAAAAGGTGGGCGGCGATCAGCTCGCGCCCGGCTGGACCAGCTACCGCCGCCAGCTTATGTACCAGACTTACGACGTGACCGGTTGCCTCAGGGCGGGCGAAAACAACCTGCGCGCGCTGCTGGGCGCGGGCTGGTATAAGGGCGAGATGGGCTTTTTGCACAACCGCAACAACTACGGCGACCGCACCGCCTTTTTGTGCCAGCTGCACATTTACTATCAGGACGGGCGCAGCGCCTGCTTTTACACCGACGAAAGCTGGCTGGGCGGCGATTCGCCGGTGCTCTTTTCCGAAATATACCACGGCGAGACCTACGACGCGCGGCGCGGCTTTGGCCCGGCCCGGCCGGTTTGGCGGGTGGACTTTGACCTTTCGGCGCTTACGCCCCAGCCCGGCTGCCGCGTCAGGATACACGAGCGATTGTCGCCCGCGCGCGTCTTTACCACGCCGCGGGGCGAAACGGTAATCGATTTCGGGCAGAACCTGACCGGCTTTGTGGAATTTGAGGCGCGCGCCAACGCGGGCGAAGAGGCCTGGCTCAAGTGCTTTGAGGTGCTGGACCGGGAGGGCAACGTATATACCGATAACCTGCGCACGGCCAGACAGGAAATACGCTATATATTCGCGGGCGGCGGCGTCGAGCGCTATCACCCGCTGCATACCTTTCAGGGCTTTCGCTATGTGTGGGTAAAAAAGTTCCCGGTCGAGGTGCGGGCTCGGGATTTTGCCGCGCTGGTGGTGCATTCGGATATGGAGCGCACCGGCGAGTTCAGCTGTTCAAACCAGCTGGTCAACCAGTTGCAGCACAACATACTCTGGGGATTAAAGGGCAATTTTGTGGACGTGCCCACCGACTGCCCGCAGCGCGACGAGCGCATGGGCTGGACGGGCGACGCGCAGATCTTTTGCCCCACCGCCTGCTTTTTGATGGGCGCGTATCCTTTTTTCAGCAAGTGGCAGCGCGACGTGATGGCCGACCAGACCGCCGAGGGCGGCGTGCCCCACGTGGCGCCCGACATCGTGACCGGATATCCGGGCGTGGAGGAAAACTGGCTGCTGTCCCAGGGTACCCACTCGGCGGCCGCCTGGGCCGACGTGGCGGTGCTCAACCCGTGGAACCTCTACCTGGCCTACGGCGACAAGGCCATTTTGGACCGGTGCTACGCCAGCATGAAGGCCTGGGTGGAGTTTATGCGCGCCCACGCGGACGGCGTGATCTGGAACTATAAATTGCAGTTTGGCGACTGGGTGGCGCTCGACGCGGCCGAGGGCAGCTATTTTGGCGCAACGCCCAACGACTTAAGCTGCACGGCCTATTACTTTTATTCCACCGCTACCTTCGCCAAAATCGCCGGCCTGCTGGGCCGCGAGCAGGACGCGCGCGAGTACGCCGCGCTGGCCGCGCGCATAAAGCGGGGCTTTGTCGAGCGCTTCTTTGACGCGCAGGGCAATCTGACCGCCCAGACCCAGACCGCGCACATCCTCTCGCTGCACTTTGGCCTGGCGGAGGGCGAGCTGCGGGAAAAGACGGTGAAAGGGCTTTTGCGCCTGCTCGATAAGGAAAACGGCCATCTGGTAACCGGGTTTATGGGCACGCCCTATTTTACCCACGCGCTGAGCGACAACGGCCAGGTAGAAGCCGCCTATTCGCTGCTGCTTAAGGAAGACTTCCCATCCTGGCTGTATCAGGTGCGCATGGGCGCGACCACCGTGTGGGAGCACTGGGACGGGCTCAAGCCCGACGGCTCCATGTGGAGCCCGGATATGAACTCCTTTAACCACTACGCCTACGGCGCCATCGGAAACTGGCTGTATACCGCCGTGGCCGGGCTGCGCAGCGACGAACGGGCGGGCGGTTACCGCATAAGCCATATCCACCCGCGCGTGGGCGGCGGCCTTACATGGGCTTCGGGCGCGCTGGAAACGGTGTACGGCCGCCTGTCGTGCGCCTGGCGCGACCTGGACGGGCGCGTCGAGGTGGACGTGGAGGTGCCCGCCAATACCGAGGCGTATATTACCCTGGACGGCGGCGCCGTGCTGGAAAGCGACGGCCTGACGTTTGAGGCCGCGCCCGGCCGCCTCAGCGCGCACGCGCCCAGCGGCCGGTACCGCCTGGTTTACAAAAAATAAAGCGCCTACCGGCGAAAGACGCGCCGCCAACAGCGAGCCGGCGGGCGGAAAAGAGAGAGGCGGCGCCGCCCGGAGGACGGTGACGGAGAGGGGGTTTTCTCCCCCGCCCCACCGCTGTCTTTTTGGGGGCCGGCCGCGGGCGCAAACAGGCGTCCGGGCGGTAAGCCAACCGTCCGGACGCCTGAATCTTTATTTATATTATAATATGATGCTTCCGGTCAGATCAGCCGGTACACCACGCAGGGACGCCCGCCGGTATTATAATTTACGTCGGTCAGCACGCGTCCGCTTTCCACCAGGCGGCCCATGTATTGGCGCACGGTTACGCGCGAAATGCCCGCGTGGCGCGCAAGCTCTTCCACCGAGGCGCCCGCTTCTCCCTGCTCGGTCAGTTTTTCCATAATCAGGTTAAGCGTCTGGTCGCGGCCGCCGCGCTGCGCGGCGTCAAAGGCGTATTGCGGGCGCAGCACTTCGTCCAACGAACGCTGGCTTAAATCGCACAGGCCGTCCGCCGCGGTGATATAGCGCTTGTAGCGGTCCAGCGCGGTCTGAAAGCGCGCCCCGGAAAACGGCTTGATCAGGTAATCGATTACGCCCAGCCTGAACGCCGCGCCCACCGTTTCGGCGTCGTTGGCCGCGGTAATGGCGATGGCGTCCACAGGCATGCGCTTGGCGCGTATATCGCGCAAAAGGTCCAGCCCGTCGTAGCCGCTCAGGTTTAAATCCAAAATCAGAAGCTCGGCCGGCTGCCGGTATAAAAAGGCCAGCGCCTCCTGCGCGCCGCGAAATTCGCCCGTAACCGAAAACGAGCCGTCCTTTTCCACCAGACCCCGATTTATATAGGAGACCATCGGGTCGTCGTCTACGATGATTACCTGATACATGCCCTTTTCCCCCAAAGCCAGTTTTACAGGCGGTTGGACGGCAGGCCGCCCGTCCAGCGCCGGTACAGCGCGCAGGGCCGTCCGCCCGTGTGGTAATTGACGTATTGTTCGATTTCTCCCCGGTCTACGAGGTAGGTAAGATAGCGCTGCACCGTGATGCGCGAAAGCCCCACGGCTTCGGCCATCATCTCGCAGGACAGGCTTTTGCCGCCGCTTGATTCAAACACCTGGCGCACCGCGTTGAGCGTGCGCTGCTGCAAGCCCTTGGGCAGCGCGCCGGCCTGGGAAAAATCGCTGCGCATGAGCGCGTCCACCGCGTCCTGATTAAGCCGCGCCGACATGCTCAATATGCGCGCGTGCAGCACAAATTTCTCAAGGCCCTGCCGCACGCGCGCGCTGCTTAACTGCGCGGCGAATACGTCCAGCGCGCCCAGGCGGATCGCCTCGCACAGCATGTCACGCCCGCCCGCGCTGAGCACCAGTATGATTTCCGCGCCCACGTTTTGCACGCGCAGCCGCCGCATCAGTCCAAGCGCGCTTTCCGCCCGCTCGCGCAAGTCCAATATGAGAAGATCCACGCCCCGGCACGACAGCTGGAACGCCGCCTCTTCTCCGCGCCATATGGCCGTTTCAAACGAAAAACGCCGGTCGCGCGCGATTTCTTCCGCGTATTCCGATCCCGCCTGCGGCCAGTCGCTGAGCAATACCGCTTTATACATATCTTCGACGCTGCCCTTCTCCCATCCTTACGGTTTGCGCCGCCTGACCGGCTAGCGCAACGCAATTTCCAACCATTGTTATAGTAATGTCAATCTTGCCCAATAATCAACCTTTCTAAATTAAAAAAGTTATTCGTATGGGGATATTGCTGTTTCTTAAGTTTAATAAACGTTTTTTTATTAGGCGTCAGGCGGTACTATACATTTGTGAGATAATTCACAATCGAGCCTTGTATACGAATTGGCGTAAGGAAGTGGACCATGGTAAACGACAGGATCCAATGTGAAAAATACCTGTCCAAAGTGATGACGGCCGACCAGGCGGCGCAGTTCATAAAGCCGGGCATGACGGTGGGCATGAGCGGGTTTTCGCCCGCGGGGCACGCCAAGGCGGTGCCGCTGGCGATAGCGCGCCGCGCGGAGCGCGGCGAGCGGCTGAACCTGACCGTGCTGGCGGGCGCGTCGGTGGGCGACGAGATAGACGGCGCCATGCTGCGCGCGGGCGCGATTGCCAAGCGCATGGCCTATCAGACCCACCCGGACATGCGCCGGGCGATAAACGAGGGCCGGGTGGAATTTACCGATATGCACCTTAGCCAGCTGCCCGCGTGGATACGGCAGGGCATTTTGCCGGTGGACGTGGCCATTGTGGAAATCGTGGGCATAGACCCCGAGGGCAGGCTGATCCCCTCCACCTCGGTGGGCATCGCCAACACGGTGATCGACTGCGCAAAACAGGTAATATTGGAAGTAAATACTACGCAACCGATGAGCCTTAAGGGCATACACGACATCTATTCGCCCAAAAACCCGCCCAACACGCAGCCGATCGGGCTGGTTCACGCGCAGGACAGGATCGGCACGTGGTATTATCCGTGCGATTTTGACAAGATATGCGCCATTGTGCTTACCGGCATACCCGACGGCGGGCTGGAGGTGGCCGGGCCGGACCCGGTTT
>CAWVLE010000206.1:0-12602 GCA_963929805.1 uncultured Eubacteriales bacterium
GCGCCGCCGCAAAATAGAATTCGCCTGTCCGCCCAAGGATTGCGGGGGACAGGCGATTTTTTATGCCGATTTTTATACCGCGTCGTAAACCAACAGGTTGACCGAGTGCGGCTTGAGCCTAAGCCGCCCGGCGCAGGCGAGGCGTTCGCTGATAAGGCGCACGGCGTTAGGGCGGCCGTAGTCGTTGGAACTGTCCGCGTGCGGCCCGTTTACGGTGTACAGCGTTCCGGCCGAATAAGCGCGCGCGGGGTTAAGCTCGATTTCAAGCGCCTCGGCAGGGTGACGGTTGATCAGGCTGAGCGTAAGGCGGTTTTGTTCGTCCAGCGCGGCCACGGCGTCCAGCGTGGGCACCGCCACGCCCTGGGCGTCGAATTCGGGCACGTCCACCGCGTAGCTGTCCACAACGCGATCGCCCATATGGTTGCGCAGCAGGTCGAACACGTGGTATGTGGGCCGCAGCACGATGCCCTGATCGTTTACGCCGATCAACCCGCGCCCACACACGGTGGGGGAGAAATTGGCCAACGTAACCGCGTCGCCGTGCCGCATGCATGTATTCAGGAATCCGGCGGCAAACACCGCGTCCGCCATGGTGTACTGGGTATTGTCCTCGTTCTTTTCGCGCTGGGCGGCGGCCCAGGCGTGGTCGGGCGCCAGCTTTGAAAAATCCGCTACCCCGGGATGATACCAGCCGCGCAGGTTCCATTCGTCGTAGGCGATATGCACCCGCTTTTCCAGGCCCAGCGCGGTGAGCAGGCCTTTGGTAACGCGGATATCGCGCTCAAAACAGCTTACGGCCTGAAGCGATTTTACGTATCCGGAAAGCGCGTTATTTTCCCACGCGGGGTCGAAATAGCCGTGAATGCTTACGTAGTCGATCAAATCCCCGGCCGAGCGAAGCAGATTCAAATTCCAATCCAGATCGGGGACGCCGGCGGCCAGCAGTTTGATGGAAGGATCGACGCGCCGCATCATTTTGGCGCTTTCGCGTACAAACGCGCCCCATTCGCCGGGCCGTTTCGCGCCGATCTCGCCGCCGGTATAGTTTTCGTTGCCGATGGACCAATACTTTACGCCATAGGGCTGGGGATGCCCGTTGCGCGCGCGCAGTTTCGCCCAACGGCCCAGTTTGGGTTCGTTTACGTATTCCACCCAATCCGCCATTTCCTCCGGGGTGCCGGTTCCGGCATTGGTGCAGATGTAAGGCTCCGCGCCCAGCTTTTGGCACAACAGCATAAATTCGTCCGTGCCAAAAGCGTTGGATTCCTCCACGCACCAGGCTTTATCGTATACCGCTTCGCGATTGGGGTCCACGCCGTTTATCCAGTGGTAGGCGGAGACAAAGCACCCGCCGGGCCAGCGTATGATGGGTATGCGCAGCTTTTGAAGCGCCTCGATGACGTCGGCGCGAAACCCGTCGCTATCGGATAAGGGATGGCCGGGATCGAACAGTCCGCCGTAGATCAAACGTCCAAAGTGCTCGATAAACTGACCGAACAGCAGGGGTTCCGCCCGGTTTAGCGTCCTTCTTTCGTCAATGCGCAGCGAAACCATTTTTTTACTCCTATCCCTTGACGGCGCCGGCCGTCAGGCCTTTAATAATGTGTTTTTGCATAAAGCAGTAGAAGATAAATATCGGGAAGATGGTTATTACCGACAGGGTCATAAACATGGGCCAATTGGTGTTAAACTGGCCTTTGGCGCGGAATACCTCAAGCACCAGCGTCGTATTGGCACGCGAGTTGAGGAAGATATTCGGCGCGATGAAGTCGTTCCATATCCACATGGTGTTAAAGATGATGGAGGTGGTGGTAATGGGCTTCATCAGCGGGAAGATAATCCTAAAGAAGATGCGGCCCACGCTCGCGCCGTCCACAATGGCGGCCTCGTTTAGATCCCTTGGCAATGAGTGCATATAACCTACCGCTAAAAATACGGTCAACGCCGAGCCGTTGGCGTAAAACAGGAGCATGCCCCACAGGTTGTCGATTAAGTGAAGCGCCTGCATTACCTCGAAAAGGGAGAGCAAAATCGCCTGGAAGGGCACCAGGAAACCCAGCATCAGGTATACCAGCACGCCGTTGTTAAACTTGTTTTCGTTGTAGGTGATGGGGTAGGCGGCCATTTCGCCAATGATGACGATCAGCAGCACCGAACAGGCGGTCAGGAAAAAGGTGTTGCGGAACGCCAGCAAAATGGGCGATTTTTCAAACACCTCGATATAGTTGCCCAGATACAGCGACGTCGGGAATGCCGTGGGGCTGTAGGATACCTCCTTTAGCGTTTTAAAGGTGCTGATAATCAGGAAATAAAACGGATAAAGGAATATCGCGCATATGGGAAGAATGAACAGATCCGAAAGGGTAAAATTGCGCTTGAAAAAATCCTTCATCACTCATGCACCTCCCGTTTACGCATGGTGGTAAACTGGACGGCCGCGATAATCATGACCAGCACAATAAATATCGCCGCCAACGCGGTAGATACGCCGTACTGGCGCTCGGATATGCCGCGCTGTATGATGATCTGCGTGACCGTATAGTTGGAGTAGCCCGGGCCGCCCTTGGTCAGCGCGTAAGGCAAATCGTATACCTTCAGGCCGTTGGTCAACAAAAGCAGCGTGTTTACCGTAAGCGCGGGCGCCAGCAGGGGAATGGTGATAAAGCGGAACTGCTGGAACCGGCTTGCGCCGTCAATGGAAGCGGCCTCGTAATAGGTGGGGGAAATGGCCTGCAGGTAGGCGATGTTGACCACCGTGTGCCAGCCCGTGCTGGTCCAAACCGCCACGGCGATGATGGAAAACTTTGCGATCCAGGCATCCGCCGTCCAGCCAATGGGACCGATTCCGAAATTCTTGAGCAGCGAATTTAGCGCGCCCGTGCTCAGCGGGGAGAGAATATAACTCCAGATATAGCCCAGAAGCAGCGCGCTGATAACCGAGGGAAAGAAAAATACCGCGCGCTCCAGGGTTTTAACCCGCTGCTGCTTGTCCAACAATACAGACAACGGAATGGAAATCAAATTGATCAATATAACCACAAAGAACGTATAGAACAACGTGTTAAACAGCGCCTGCCGCATTACGTCGTCCTGAAATACCTTAAAGTAATTGCTAAGGCCCACAAAGTTATAGGTGTGCAACACACCGTCAAAATCGGTAAAGCTGTATAAAAGCGTCTTGATAAGCGGATAAATGGTAAAGGTCGTAAACGCTAATATCGCGGGCAGCAGAAATACTTCATACTGCGCATGGCGAAGGACGCGCCTTTTTTTCATAGAGCCCACACTCCCATCGGTTTTGGACGGACAGCGCGCCCAGCGCGCCTGTGATCGTTTTGCGAAAAATACAGGGGGCGAATGCGCGCCCCCACCCTGTCCGGGTTGCTCAATCGGATGGCCCGCGCGGGCCGCCGCACGCGCCGCGCGAGCGGACGCGCGGCGGCGCCATAACGGGTACGGTTGTTTTTTTAAAGTTATGCGGCGGAAACCTCGGCCAGCTTGTCGTCCAGACGGGCAGCGGCTTCCTCGGGCGTGCAGGCGCCAACCAGCACATCCTGTACGGCGGCGAGGAAGGTAAGGCGCAGCGACTCGGTGTAGCTGGTCCACTGGCTCATCGGGATGTGGAATTCGCCGGCCTGCACCGCGGCAACAGCGTCCTTAACCTCTTCACGGATTTCCGGCTCGTAACCCTTGGCCACGGTGAATCCGCCGTAAGCGGAATACTGGGCCTCGAGGCCTTCAGGCGATACGCAGAACTCCAGGAACGCCTTGGCCACTTCAGGCTCTTTGGCGTCGGCGTTGATGCAGGGGCCTACGTTGATGCAGCCGCAGTAGTATACGTGCTCGGTGCCGGGAATGCCCATTACCTCATAGTTCAGCTCGGGGTTGATCTCGTCGATGGTGGAGCAGTTCCAGGAGCCGGTCATGATCATGGCGACCTGCTCGGTGGCAAACTGCACGACCATGTCGTCGCTGGAAATGCCGACCATGTTGGCGTCCAGATAGCCTTTGTCTACCAGTTCGCGGAACATCTGGAAGGGCTTGGTCCAACCGTCGGCAAACTTGGCTTCGCCGGCGAATACGCGCTCGGTAAAGGTGGGATCATTGGCGACGGTTTCGGCGCCGAACAGCGGGGCGACAAAGTTAACTGCGGCGTCCTGGCAGTTATCCATAAGCGGCGTGTAGCCCGCGTCTTTCAGCGTCTGGCAAACGGTCAGGAATTCGTCCCAGGTCTGGGGCTCGCCAGTAATACCGGCGGCCTCAAAAATATCCTTGTTATAGAACAGACCGCCGACCCAGCAGTCCACGGCCGCGCAGTTGGGATACATTTCCTTTACGGAATCGGGAATGGTGCCGTCCTGCATGTAGGTTTCGCCGGACAGATCCATGCAGTAGCCGCCGGTGGTCAGGGCTTCACGGTTTTCCAGCGCCATGTAGAATACGTCGGGCGCGGAGCCGGTGTACAGCAGCGTGGAGAGCTTTTCCACATAGTCCGCGACCGGGGGCGCGTAGGTGTAGTCTACCGTCACATTGGGATATTTGGCCTTGAAGGCGGACATGACCGGTTCGCTTGTGGATTCGTCATACCAGGAAAGGATGGTCAGCGTGCCGGACAATTCTTCGGTTTCGGCCGTCGCGCTTATGCAGCCCATGCTCAAAAGCATGGCAAGCGCCAGGATCATCGAGAGAATCTTTTTCACCAAAATTACCTCCTTTAAAGTAGAGCGCGTAAACGCTCCCTGCGCGTTTTTGCGGGAAATATGCGCCTACCTCCGGCGTCGTTCAGGGCTCTTAAAAATTATGAGCGTAGAAACTTGCCGAAAACTGGCATATTTCCTGAAAATCGCTTTTGCTACATTATACAGCTTAAACGAATATAAAAAAATAGAATTTGTTGCATATAATTTATAATATAATGAGAAAGTAAGCGCCATTTTGCCGGCGCGCATATGTTGACCAGCCGTAAACATACTTTAGCGCATGTATTGACAATCGACCGCCAATCGATTATTGTTTATAGTAATGTTTTATGATTTATAAAGGACGCGCGCGCATGCAGTTTAGAAAAACGCTGGCCGGGCGGTTTCTGGCCTTTTCGTTAATCGCAAATAGCGTACTGTTGATCGTTTTAGGCGGCGTGCTGACCATGCTTTCCGGAAACGTGCTGGTAGACGAGGTGGCCGGTTCTTCGGAAAAAATGCTGATACAGTCCAACCGCGTGCTGGATACCTATCTTACCGACGTGCGTTCGCGCATCGTGCGGTTGACCTCCATGCAGGGCATAATCAGCTGTATGAGCACGCAGGATATCTCCTTTGCCGAATCGCTGCCCTATGAACGGGAAATGGACGAGGTACTTTCCGGGATCGATCTGTTCAGCCCCATAAAAGACGTGCTGATTTTGGGCAATAACGGTTATGCGTACAATTTGAACCGGCGGCAGAACCTGCGCAGCGGTTATGACTTTACCGCCACGCAGTGGTACCGGCAGGCCATTACGGTAGAAGACGGGCGCTATATACAGATGTTGTCGCTTCATGACCAGAGCTATTATACCGAAAAATACGAGCCTGTGGCCAGTAAGGAAAAAACCATATCGCTTTCCATGGCGGTCTTTTCGCATTCGTACAAAATCGTGGGCGCGATCGTGTGCAATTTGGACTTGCGCTCGCTGTCGCAGATGTTCAACGACGGAAATTATGAACAGAGCGGCCGGATTGCGCTGATTGACCCGGAAGGCATTATCTGCGCGCAGAGCGACGGCGAGCGCACGGGCGAGCGCATTTCGCTTTGTGAAGAGGATTTCGCGCGCATGAACCAAACCGAAAACGGGCACTTTATCGCGCAGATGGACGGCGAACCATACCTGGTCTGCCACGACACGTCGGATTTTTCCGGGTGGAAGCTGGTGTATTACGTGCCGCAGCGCGCCATTCAAAACCATGCCTCGCCGCTTCGGATGATTTTGCTGCCCGCGCTGCTGGTGGGCATCGCGCTTAACATGATCGTGGCGCTGGGCTATTCGCGTTCGGTTCAGCGGCCTGTGGCCGGGTTGATCGATTCGCTTTCGCAGGTGGACACGGATAACCTCGGGCCCATACCGGTGCGCACGGAATATGCGGAGCTTGAACAGATATCGCTTAAGTTTAACGAACTGCTTGAACAGATCGACCAGCTGATTAAAAAGGATTACCGCACCCAACTGGAACTGAGCCGGTTTGAGCTGGCCGCGCTGCAATCGCAGATCAACCCGCATTTCCTGTTTAATACGCTTCAGCTTTTGCAGACCGAAATTATTTACGGCAACGTGGAAAAATCCAACCAGATTATCATTTCGCTCAGCCAGCTTATGCGCTATTACATGGCCGGCGGCGAATCGGTGGTGCCGGTATCCAGAGAGATAGAGTATCTTAAAAAATATCTTATGTTGTTTACCAGCAAATACGAGGGCCGTCTGTCCACGCATTTTGACGTTAAACCCGAGGCCGGCGAACTGACCATGCCCAAGCTGCTGATGCAGCCGGTGGTGGAAAACTCCATCCGCCACGCGCTGGACGTAAATCCCGGAAAATGCACAATCAGCATCCTCGTACAGCTCGTCGGGGAGGATCTGATTATACGCATCAGGGACGACGGACAGGGCATGGACGAAGAAAAATTAAAACAGATACGCGCGGGCCTTGAAAGGCGCGTAGATTGGATGGACGCCCGGATTGGGCTGGCAAACATACACCAGCGCGTTATGACCCTTTACGGGCCGGGATACGGCCTTACCATAGACAGCGGCGCGGGCGGAACGACGGTAACCATACGGCTGCCCGGCACGCCGCCCGAGCGGGGAGGAGAAAAATGAAGCTGCTTATCGTGGACGATCAGCGCTCCGTACACCTCTATCTGCAAAAGGCGCTTGATTTACCGGCGCTTGGGTTTGACGCGGTATTGCATGCCGAAAACGGCGCCCAGGCGCTCGACATCATCTGCCGCGAACGGCCGCAGGTTATGCTGCTCGACGTGCAGATGCCCGGAATGGACGGCATCACCCTGCTGGAAAGGCTGAAGCAACAGCAGATTGAACGCCCTGAGACGATCGTGCTATCCGCCTATGATGAATTTGTGTACGCAAAGCGCTGCATCGATTTCGGCGTGCGCCGGTATGTGCTTAAGCCCATCGATCCGCAGGAACTGACCGGCATCCTGGCGGAGACCATACAAAATATACAATCGCGCCGTTTGGACGGGTACCGGTTGGCTTTTCCGCTGCTGTGCGCGCATTACCGCGACGGATTCGACCTGAACGACCTGCCGATCGGCCAGTTGGAGGCGCTAAACTACGGCGTGGCGTGCGTGCGAAGCCGGGACGACCGGCATCCCGCGCTTAAGGATTTTGAAGCGGTCAGCCGCAGCACGCAGGCGGGCTTTACGTGGCTGCTATTGGCCGTGCCCGGCGAAAAAACGTGGGCGGAATGGAGCGGGGAGCGGAGCGGCCCGCTCAGGGAGGCGGCGCTGGCCGTGGGGCTGAGCGGCGCGCACGGTTTGCCGCAGGAAATGGCGCAGGCCGCGCGCGAGGCGGCGGACGCGCTGTGGCAAAGCTTTTACCAGGCGGACGTGCGCCGCCCGGAGCCCGGCTTTTTTACCGGATGCGGCGCGGCGGCGCGAGACGGCCTGCGCGCGATCGGAGAGTGCTTTCTAAGCGAAGATTACGCCAGCCTTTGCGAAATCGCCGGGCGTACGTTTAAACAGTTTGCCCGGGAAAAATGCGCGCCCAGCGATGTGCTGGACGCCTGCCGCACGTTGCTGGCCCGGCTGTATATGGATCACGGCGCGGGGCCGGCGCCCGACTTTGGCGCCTGGCCGGGGCAGGAGGGCATGCTTACCGCGGCTGAAACGTGCGACGCGCTAGTTCGGGATATGCTGGCGCTCAGGCAAAAGATCGACCCATCCATGGGCCGGTCGGACGCGGAGGCTATCGAACATCTGCGCGCGTATGTGGACGAGCATTACGGCGAGGACCTGTCGCTGTCCGCCATGGCGGAGCGTTTCTGCGTCAGCCGGTTCCAGATCAGCCGCCTGTTTAAGCAGTCCTTTGGCGTAAACTATCAGGACTACGTGCTCTCGGTGCGCATGAAAGCGGCGGCGCGCCTGCTTACCCACTCCAATATGCGCTTATATGAAATATCCGTTGCCGTGGGCTTTGACGAACCGAGCTATTTCAGCAACGTATTTAAAAAGACCTATGGACTTAGCCCGCGCGCCTACCGGATACGGGAAAGGGAGAGGAAAAATGACAGATAAACCGGTAAACGTTTTTCTGGATACCGACATTGGGCCGGATTGCGACGACGCCGCCGCGCTGGCCATTTTGCTCAGGCTGTGCCAGGAGGGCAGATCGCGCCTGCTGGGCGTAACCCATTGCACGGGCAGCCCATACGGCTTGGCCACGATCGACGCCATCTGCCGCTATTTTGGCGTAAGCGTGCCGCTGGGCACCTGCCCGGACCGGGGCTTTCTCTCTTCGGAGGAAGCGACGCGCTATACCCGCCCCATATCCCAAACGTTTGAGCATGGCTTCGCGCCGGACGCGCTACAGCCGGACGCCACTCAGACGTTGATACGCGCGCTGGAGCGCGCGCCGCAGGAGGGCGTGACATTTGTGGCCATCGGCCCGCTTAACAACGTGGCGCGTTATCTGGCTGACCCGCAGGCCGGGCCGTTGATGGTCAGCCGCGTGCGCCGCATGGTGTTGATGGCGGGCTGCTTTGAAGGCGAAAAGGATTTTACCGAATGGAATGTGGCGATGGACATTCCCGCCGCGCGCGGCGTAATTGAGCGTTGGCCGGGCGAATTGTATCTTTGTCCGTTTGAAGCGGCGGCGCAGGTGTTGACCGGCGCGTGCCTGACGGGTACGCGCAACCCCGTGGAGACGGCTTACCGCATATTTACCCAGGGCGCCATGCTGCGCCCTTCCTGGGATTTGGCCACCGTAGCCGCCGCGGTGTTGGACGCGCAGCCGCCCTTTGAGTGGAGCGCGGCGGGCGACATTACCATAGACGCGGCCGGCGTTACGCGCTTTGCGCCGCGCGCGGACGGCAAAGCGCGGTATCTGCGCCTGAACGCGGCGCCGGAAGCGGGCGCGCGGCTGCTGGAGGATCTGCTCGGCAGGGCTGTGGCTACGATGAACCAAAATGCGAAACGGTATTAAGCGGCGACAAGCACATTCGATCAAAAACCGAAGAAAGGAAGATGCGTTGTGAAAACCGCGCCCGCGCCCCTGTTTCAGGATCCCGTCTTTGACGGCCCCACCGACCCTACCGTAATCTTTAACCGGGAGGAAAACACCTGGTGGATTATCTATACCGCCCGCCGCGCCAACGCGCCCTGCCAGGGCGTGGCATGGGTACACGGCACCGACCTGGGCGTGGCTTCATCCGACGACGGCGGGCAGTGCTGGATTTATCGCGGCACGCTGAATTTGGAGCCCGTTGAGCCCGGACGCAATACCTTTTGGGCGCCGGAAGTGCTCTATGCCGGCGGAAAATACCACATGTTTGTAAGCTATATTACCGGCGTGCCGGTCAACTGGAACCGGCCGCGCCATATTTTGCACTACACTTCCGCAAATTTGTGGGATTGGAAATTTGAATCCCGGCTGGACGCGTTGGGCGGCAAGGCCATAGACGCATGCGTCGCGCCGCTCCCGGGCGGCGGGTGGCGCCTGTTTTACAAAAACGAGGCGGCGCAAAGCCATACCCAGTATGCCGACAGCCCCGATCTGTACAGCTGGACTTTTATGGGCGAAGCGACGAATGACTGCGCGCAGGAAGGCCCCAACGTGTTTACGCTGGACGGCGATACGTTTATGATCGCCGATATGTGGGATGGCATGGCGGTATATCACAGCCGCGATTTGACCCACTGGACGCGCCAGAACGGCGGTTTCCTCGCGCAGGGAGGCGTAAGGCCGGATGATAACAACCGCGGCCACCACGCGGACGTGCTTTCCTTCGGCGACCGCGCGTATATATTCTATTTTGTTCACCCGGGCGCTACGGGCACTTACGGCCATACGGACGGAGAAGACGCCGCCGAACGCCGCAGCGTATTGCAGGTGGCCGCGCTGAAAAACGATAACGGTACGCTGCGCCTTGTGCGGGACGAGCCGTTTGACTTTACCCTTCCCCAAAAAGGCTGAGCGCGCGCACAAGCGCATATACCGCAAATAAGACGCCTCCGCCGGCGCGTAACCGCGGAGGCGTTCGCGCGCGACGCGGCCTCGCTTGACAGCGGATATGGTCGGCATTATAATAAACATATACCCCTATCGGTATATGGAGGTGCCTATGAGACAGTGTATGGACGCTGAAAACCTGCACCGAAGGCTGAAAAAGATTATCGGACAAGTGCAGGCGATTGACAGAATGGTGGACGAGGACGTGCCCTGCGAGGACGTACTCGCCCAGATTAACGCGGCCAAATCCGCGCTGCACCGGGTGGGACAGGTGGTGCTGGAAGGCCATATCAATCACTGCGTGCGCGACGGTATAGAACACGGCGACGCGGACCGCACGATTAAAAGTTTCACAAAGGCGGTGGAACGCTTTGCCAATATGACCTGACCGCGTACCGCCCGCTGGAGCCTTTAAAAACGTAGACGCTTGACAACCGATACCCCTATAGGTATAATGTACATATACCCGTTAAGGTATGTGGAGGTTGAGCCGATGATTAAGAAGCTGGAACAGTTGCTCGAGTGGGGCGGCATAAAGCGGGAAATTGTGTTTCTGGCGATATCGGGCGTGGCGCTGGCATTAAGCATTTTCAATCTGGTTCCACTGCCGTTTGACGCGGCGTGGATCGCCATCGTGTTGTGCGGCGTCCCGATCATACTGGAGGCGTTTATCGGGCTGGTAACCGCCTTTGACATCAAGGCGGACGTGCTGGTATCGTTGGCGCTGATCGCGTCCGTGATCATCGGCGAGGATTTCGCGGCGGGCGAGGTGGCGTTCATCATGCAGCTGGGCGCTCTGCTGGAGGATATGACGGTGGCGCGCGCGCGTGCGGGCATAGAACGGCTGGTACATTTGACGCCGCGCACCGCGCGGGTGGTATCCGATGGCGTCGAACGCGTGGCGCCGGCCGAACAGGTGAAAATTGGCGATATACTGCGGGTTTTACCGGGCGAAACCGTGCCGGTGGACGGCGTGATCGTAGACGGGCAGACCTCGGTGAACCAGGCGGTCATGACGGGCGAATCCATGCCGGTGGATAAGGCGGCGGGCGACGAGGTATCCAGCGGCACGGTAAACCAGTTTGGCGCTTTCGACATGCGCGCGTCCAGGGTAGGCGAGGACAGCTCCATTCAAAGGATGATTCGCCTGGTTCAGTCGGCCGACGCGGGAAAGGCGAAAATTGTGGGGGCAGCGGATCGATGGGCCACCTGGATTGTGGTGATCGCGTTGAGCGCCGCGGCGCTGACCTGGCTGATTACCGGCCAGATTATACGGTCCGTAACCGTACTTGTGGTCTTTTGCCCGTGCGCGCTGGTGTTGGCGACGCCCACGGCCATTATGGCGGCAATTGGGAACGCCACGCGCCACGGCTTTCTGGTGCGGGAGGGAGACGCGCTGGAACGCCTGGCCGTCACGTCCAAAGTGGCTTTTGACAAGACCGGAACCCTGACCTACGGCACGCCGGAAGTGGAAGCCGTAATAAGTGTGATACCAGATATTTCTAACGAGCGGTTGTATCAATTGACCGCCGCGGCCGAGTTGCGCTCGGAACATCCGCTGGGCAAGGCGGTGGTGCGCGGTTACAGGCGGGATGGAAAAGACGCCATGGCGGAGGCGGAGCGTTTTGAAATGTTGCCCGGGCGCGGCGTAACGGCCCGCGTGGAGGGCATGGAAATCATGGCGGGCAATCAGGCGCTGCTGCGGGAACGCGCAATAACGTTGGGCGAAGTGGAAGCCAGGGCGGCAAGCGAATACCTCGCGCGCGGTTGTACGCTGATATACGTGGTAATCGACGGCCGCTTTGCGGGCTACCTGGCGCTGGCGGACGCCATGCGCGAGCAGAGCGCCCAGACGATCAAACAGATAAAGGCATTGGGCATACAGCCGGTGCTTTTGACGGGCGACCATACCGAGGCGGCGCAAAATATAGCGCGCCAGTTGGCTATTTCTCAGGTGCATTCCGAGTGCCTGCCCGAGGATAAACTTAAATATATCGATCAATACCAGGCGCAAAACCAGATGGTGTGCATGATTGGCGACGGGGTAAACGACGCGCCCGCCCTTAAACGGGCCAATACCGGCATCGCCATGGGCGGCGTCGGAAGCGATATCGCGGTGGAAGCCGCGGATATCGCGCTGGTAGACGACGAGGTAAGGGAACTTCCGCATCTGCTGGCGCTGGCCAGGCGGATGATGGTGACCATACGCTTCAACCTGACCTTTTCCATGGCGCTTAACTTTCTGGCGATCGCGCTGGCGATAACCGGCGTGCTCAACCCGGTCGTGGGCGCGCTGGTGCATAACGCGGGTTCGGTATTTGTAATCATTAATTCCGCGTTTCTGCTCAAATGGAAAAAACAATGGTAAGGCGATGCC
>CAWVLE010000207.1:0-7233 GCA_963929805.1 uncultured Eubacteriales bacterium
CATGAATGTATTCCGGCGGCCTGCTGCACAGCACGTCGGTATCGATCCCGCCAAAATTTCCGATCCGGTCGCCATATTTATCCACCCATACCGTGAAATGCGCAATCGAGTCTTCGTTGGAATGCTTGGCGTCGATATTGGCGGTTTCAATGATATCGTCAAACACGCGGAAAATGTTGCCGCACGAATGCAGCAAAAACGGGCGGCCGGTGGCATGCGCCAAATCGGTCACGCGGCGGTACTGCGGCAGGATATGCCGGCGGATATCATCCGTAGACAACAGGGTCGCCGTGTTAAACCCCAAATCGTCGCCAAAGCGCAGCACGCAGTACGCGTCCGAGCACGTGCGTAAAAAGCGCTCCCATATTTTAGCGTGTACGTCGCCCATCTTGACGAACAGATCCGCGTATAACTCCGGGTCGTCCTCGCGCATAAAGCACAAATCCATATAGCCAACCAGGTCCTGCACACACTCAAACACGCCGTTGCCCACGCCGCCTATCGCTTTCATGCCGGCCGGGCAGGTGCGCTCCAGCGATCGGTACATCTTTTCAAAACGTTCAAAAAACAGGTCGGGCAGTTCGTCCCAGGGATAACGGTTAAAATCGTCCCGATCGTTTATACAGCCCTCGACATGGTTGCCCAGCGCGCCGCCGCCCGGAAGAATTTGCGTAATGCAGCATTCAAAAGAGGCCGTATCATAGCCCATTTTTCGCCAGTACCGCCAGAAATTTGAAAACGCCTCGTCGCGCACCGTCTGGTTATCATCCTGCATGCCTTCGTAAGGGTCGACCCCGATAATATCCTTGATGACGCGGCCGCCCACAATATGCTCGTAAAGCGGCATACGCGGCGCCGGCCGGTTTTGAGCGGCCAGAACCAGGTTATTATAATTTGGCGTAAATTCGTAATTTTTCATCTCTTCCCCGTTCCTCTTCGGCTTTTACATAATTATAGCCAGCGCCGCCGCTGGATTTTGCAAGTCGCCCGCGCGCCCTTGAATCAGACCTAAACGACGCCTTCTTCCCACCAGATTTTGTGCATTAATTCATACCGTTCAAGCGGCATGCCCGTGTAGATACAGTTGGACGTGGAAAACACATAGCCCGGCAGCGCCATACCTTCGCGCAGCGCCCTGCGTATGTCCGCCTCGCATTCGCTTTGCGTGCCCGTTTGCAAAAGGCCGCAATTTACATTGCCGATCAGCGTCACCTTATCCCCGTACAGCCGCCCGACTTCACAAAGGCTTACGCCTGCCTGAGGGTCCAGCGAATGCAACGCATCCGGCGCGCACTGAACCATCTGGTCCACGATAGGCATGATGTTTCCATCGGTATGCTTAATCGTATAAAATCCCATTTCGCGGTACGACCGAATGCACTTTTCCAGATACGGCGCGACAAATTCCGAAAACGCGGCGGGGCTGAAAAAGGGGTTCACATTAAAACAGTAATCGCTGCACAGCGCGAAACCATCCAGCAATCCGGGATGCCTGGCGATTTCCTCGGCCTGCTTAACCGCGCTATCCAGCCTCGCCTGAGCCAGCGCCTTCAGCTTTTCCGGCTCCTCGTACATCATTTCGGAAAACTCCACCATATGGCTTCCATCCGGTATGCTAAAGGTCGGATCGCCATGCATCATCAGGAAAAATTCGTCTCCGGTTTTTTCGCGTATTTTTTCCATAACGCGCAGGTATTCCGGCAGTTGCAGCGCGGTTGGATAATGCAGGAATATAGCGCTGTGGCCGTACTTCTTGGCCGGCTTAATCAGCGCGTCCGCGATATCGTCAAGCTGAATATCCTGTTCCCGCGCGCTCATCTGATTCCACTGGTACAGGTTTCGGTGTTCCGGATGCACCGCGCGGAAAGTCTCCATTGTAAGGTAAAACACAAGTTCCATATGCGGTATGCGCCCGCTTACTTTCTGCCGCTTCAGCGCGCATATCATCCTGTCCCGTCCGCTCATAAAACGCACTCCTCCAAAGCGCCCGCGCATGCAGCGCGCGGCATTATTTAAGCAAAAGGCCGCACTTAAACGCGTCGCCCACCTTCTCGCCCAACACGAGATATGCGTTGTTCATCGGGTCAAAGGTGATGGGGCGCAGCTTTGCGGGGTCTACCATCCCCTTCTCATTTAGCACGCTTTCGTCTGCGCTGACGTTTACAATTTTGCCCACCAGGCGGCAGGAATCCGCATCGTAGCTGATCAGCGTGCATTCCAGCGCCATGGGCAGTTCGTCTATAAGCGGCGCGTCCACCAAATCGCTCCTGGTGGTATGAAACCCGGCCCGTGCCAGCTTATCGGGCGTCTTGTTTCCCGAAACAATGCCCACATAGTCGCACTCCACCACGTGCTTAGCGTCCGCCATGCTGACGGTAAACGCGCCGCGCGCCAAAATATTCTGGGTGGTCTTATGCTCCGCGCTGATGCACATGGTGATTTCCGCCTCTTCGCTGATTCCGCCCCAGGCCGCGTTCATGGCGTCGGGCGTTCCGTCATGCCCATAGGTCGCGATAATAAACACGGGCTGCGGGTATAAAAAGGGCTTTGCGCCAAAGTTTTTCCGCATGGGTTTCGCCTCCCGATATTTTGTGTGTACAGTATACAATAAATATATGGAAAATAAAAGCCGCTCTTTACGCAAAATGCAGATAATTAATCGTGCGCCTAAAACGGCCTGTTTCCAGGCCTGCGCGCTCAACTCCGCCCAGCAAAAAACCGCCTCGCGAATTCTCACGAAGCGGTTTTCGTTCTTCCACAGCCGGGAAAACTACCCACGCATGTAAAAAGGACGGATCATCTCCATCGCAGGGCCGCCTTAAGGAGCTTTTCGGCGTCCGCCTGCTCCATATCGGGAAAGAGCAGGTACAACCCGCGCGTGCCATAGCGGTCAACCAGCGCGTCCACGCCCCGAATCCAATCCTCCACGCCGCCGTCCTCAACAATTAAAAGCAGCGATTTTCCGGCGGCGTTTACCTTATCGTAAATGGGTTTATACCAATGCTCGCTCAGTCCGTCCGGATTGCCCGCGCCGTGCGTCCACTGAATCGCTTTGAGCGAATCAATCTCCAAAAGCGCGTCCAGGTGGCGCACCGCGTCCGGCCCGTCCAGATGGTAAACCGCGTTATCCAGCCGGTCGCACTGTTTTTTCAGCGACCCCTGAATAAATTCTCTAAACTGCGCCGGGCTCATCAGCGCGCAGAAATCGCACTGCACCTTCGCGGTTTTGCCCGGGCCCCAAATATGAAACGCGGTGTAGGCGCTGCTGCCATCGGGAAGCTTTACCAAATTGTAAAACCGGTCGTAATACCCAAAATAGAGTTCGTCCAGCGCGTCCAGCCGCTCATGTACCGCCTCCGGCTCGTCATACAGGTCGTAACACATGTCCTGCGGTCCGCGCATGGCCGACAGGATATCGATATTTTCCACTATATCCGGTATGGTTACCAAGTATTGTCCGTTTGCCAATTCTACCCCGCGCCGTATGATTTCAAGATGCCGGCACAGCCATCTATTGTCCGCGTCAAACCGAAACGGCGCAAAGTTTTCCCAGCCGTCGGGCACGCATTCCTTGAACCACACCGTATCCCACCGAAATTCCGGCTCCACGCCCAGATAAAGGGCCATAGAACCCGCGCCCACGTTCAAATCGATGTTGGGGAAAGCCTGCGCGTAAAACGCATGCGTGCGCAGGTAATTCCGGTAACGCAGCGACAACTCGTCCACGTCCAGGTAGGCCTGCGCAGCCTGTTTAAAGGGCGTTTCTTTTTCCAGCGGTTCGATTGGCGCAGCGCGCCTGGCCACGATTTTCATAAGCGGCGCGCCCTGATTTTTATTGGCCCACCAACCGATAAACTTATCCTGCGTATCCTTCCAGTTTTCAGGCGGCATGCTCTTTCCCTCCATTTATGTGTAGGCGCGCCTAAGCTTAAACGCCGTGCAGATCCAATTTCTTATCCGGAAAATAATCGCGCGCAAAGGGCACGTCGCGCACAGTAAAACTTTTGCCGCAAAGATTCGATAAAACGCCCGCGTCGCCGCGAAAATTAAAATCGATCCTGTAGGCATACAGCGCCTGATAGGCGCGCGCGTAACGCGCGTTTAAGCGCGCGTCCGCGTACTGGCCGTCGCCCAGCAGCGGGTGCCCGGCGTTTGCCATCTGCGCGCGGATCTGGTGCGTGCGTCCGGTTATCAGGCGGCATTTAACCAGCGACAGCCCGTTTTCACAGCAAAGCGTCTCGTATTGCGTCTGCGCCAGCTGGGCGCCCGGCACGCTTGAGGCAAAAACCTGCACCCGGCGCTGCCCGGGTTTTTTGAGCAGATAGTTGCTAAACGTACCCCGGTCCGGTTTTAACTGGCCATGCGCCACGCACAGGTAATACTTGTCCACCTCGCGCGCGCGGATTTTCCCGTTCATCGCGTTCATGCCCTCGCGCGTCTTGGCAAAGATCACGATGCCCCCAGTAAACCGGTCGATCCGGTTGCACGCGACCGGGCTAAACGCGTCTTTCGCCGCGGGGTCATAGCGCCCGTTTTGATATAAATAGGCGCGCACGTGGGTAAGCAGAGTATTTACCTTTTCGCTTTCATCCGGATGTACGATAAGCCCGGGCCGCTTATCGCACAGCAGAATGTGCTCGTCCTCGTATAGCCTCGTCACATGGTGGCGAAAATGGGATAGAAGCGGATCCTCGCGCCGGGGCGTTTCAAAAAAACAATCCTCAATATACATTTCAACCCGGTCGCCCAGGTTAAGCCGGTCGCCCATTTGGGCCGGTTTCCCATTAATTTTAATGCGCTTTAGCCGGATAAATTTCTGCGCGAGCCCGCCCGGCAGCCCGGGCGCGGCCTTCGCCGCAAAGCGGTCCAGCCTCTTGCCCGCGTCTTTTTCCTCAATCGTAAATTCCCGCACGCCGCGCCCTCCCACAGAATAAACAGTTCGGGCCGGTCTTTACTTAACCGGCCCGCGCGAAAATCGCCTGATTATACTTTGAAGTTTACCGCCTTGTCGCCCAGTTGATTTTTGCCAAACTCGTAATCGTTGCCGGGCAGTATCGCGTTAAGCAAAATGCCCACGATCGCCGCTATGGCAAGGCCGCTCAGCTTCACGGTTACGCCGAACACCGTGAATACCACGGCGCCCGCCGAAGAGAAGTTGATGCCCAGCGCCAGCGACATGATCAGCGCCGCGATAATTACGTTGCGGCTCTTGGTGAAATCCACCTGATTTTCCACCACGTTGCGCACGCCAATGGCCGAAATCATGCCGTACAGGATGAGCGACACGCCGCCGATCGTGGCCGCGGGCATGGCCGAAACCAGCGCGGCAAACTTGGGCGAGAAGGAAAACAGTATGGCCAGTACGGCGGCGATGCGGATTACGCGCGGATCATACACCTGCGTCAACGCCAGCACGCCGGTGTTTTCACCATAAGTGGTATTGGCCGGCGCGCCAAACAGCGCGGCCATCGAGGTGGCCAGGCCGTCGCCCAGCAGCGTGCGGTGCAATCCGGGATTGGCGATAAAGTTTTCCTCCACCGTAGAGGAAATGGCGCACATATCGCCGATATGCTCTACCATCGTAGCCAGCGCGATGGGCACCATGATGCAGAAAGCGGAGAACAGCATGCCACCGTCACAGTTGCCAGCCAGAGAAAACACGGTGTCGTTAAACGTGACAGGCAGGCCAATCCAGCCCACGTTGGGGTCAAGCACCTGGCTAAAATCCGCCTGGCCGCACAGCGCGGCCACCAGATACGAACCCACGACGCCCAGCAGGATAGGGATGATCTGCACCATGCCCTTGCCCCAGATGTTGCATACAACCACGATGAGGATGGCCAGCAGCGCGATCCACCAGTTGTTGGCGCAGTTATTTACGGCCGAGTTGGCCAGGGTAAGGCCGATGCAGATGATGATCGGGCCGGTAACGATGGGCGGGAAAAAGCGCATAACCTTTTGCGGCCCGAACACCTTAAAGAATATCGAAAGCACCACGTACAACAGTCCGGCGCAGGTTACGCCAAACCCGGCGTATGGAATCCAGTTCAGGGCATCCGTCTCGCCAAACAGCGAATGCACGGCCGCGTATCCGCCGATAAACGCGAAGGACGAACCCAGAAACGCGGGCACTTTGCCCTTGGCCAGCAGATGAAACAGCAGCGTGCCCAGCCCGGCAAAAAGCAAGGTGGCCGATACGCTCAGCCCGGTTAGAGCGGGCACCAGCACCGTGGCGCCAAACATGGCAAACATGTGCTGAAAACCCAACGCCAGCATTTTGGGCGTGCCCAACGTGCGGGCGTCCCGGATACCATTTTCAGACATAAAAACCCCATCCCCTTCTTCTTTCGCCCTTGTTCCCATTTCACGGCCGCGCCGCTTGCCGCGCAGCCTGCGCCGGCAGGCAAATACGCCGGCCGAAAAAACGCCCTGCCCACAGGGGCAAGGCGTCAAAGCGTTGCGCGGATACTTTCGTTGCCTTGCCGGCCGCGGGGCCGGGGTTAAGGAAACCGGTATTTGCCAACCTTGGCAAGTATACCACGCTTGTCCAATTGGAAAAACGGCGTATGCGTTAAGGATATGGTCAATTCGAGGAAAGCGTAGAAAGCGACGGGTTCTCTACCGCGGCAGCAAAGATAAGCGCGCCCGACTGAGTATCGCGCAGCAAGAGTATATAGGGATGGTTCGCGGTCATATCGATGGGTTCGTCTATAATCAGCGCGCTTTTGGCCACCATGACCGCTCCGCTCGCCGCCGCGGCGCGCGTGCCGTCCTCGTCTACGTCCAGCCGTACTTTTTGGTAAACGCTGTCCAGCAGCAGTTCGTCCTCGCCGGTCATGGGCTCAAACTGCGCGTCCTGCGTAAAGGCGCGCCGTATGCCCAGCGCCATGAGCGCGTCGTTTAAACGGTATCCGACGTTTAGCGACAGCTTGGGCATGCTCAGCGACACGTATTTTGTCTCAAACGCGCCCAGCGCCTCCAGCCCGTCCCGCGCCAGCTTTTCAAGCGCGCCCTTGATGTCGCCCGAATCGCTTAGCACCAGGATCATTTCCAGCCGGCCGTCCTCGTACGGCAACGCCGCCGCGCGAAGATCGCCCGACTGAGCGTAGGAAAGGTACGCCTCCATGCGCATGTAGGTGGCCACCGCCGGCTCGTCCGGTGCAAGCGAGGTATAAAACACATCGTCGCGGGTATCTTCCGGATCAAAGGGCGTCTGCCATTTCGCGTTAAGCG
>CAWVLE010000208.1:0-10507 GCA_963929805.1 uncultured Eubacteriales bacterium
GTGGCGACCTTTATCGTATTTCTACTTTCTCCTACTGCAAGAAGCCACTTTGCTACGATGCAAAGTGGCTTCTTTGACAGTCTGGGGTTTTGCCTACGGCAAAGCCTGCCATCAGGCCATGGACGCATATGAGCAAATGGCTCAATCGCTTGGCTTTAAAACGGAGCGATTTGACGACCACGTGGCCAGCGCCACATTCGGCTGCGATCCATCCAGAAAAACCATTGGATTTTGGTCTCACCTGGATGTCGTGCCGCCGGGGAACGGATGGGTGTTTTCTCCGTTTGAGCCGGCGTACGAACAGGGCTATATCATCGGCCGCGGCGCCGACGATAACAAAAGCTCGGTCGTGGGCGTGCTGAACGCGCTTTTATGCCTGAAGGAATTAGGCGTGCCGCTTAAAAGCAACCTGAAGGCATTTAGCGGTTGCGATGAAGAATGCGGAAGTTTGGGCGTAATACACTACGCAAAGCACTATCCGTGCCCGGATTTTTCCATCGTGCCCGATTGCGGCTTTCCGGTATGCTATGGCGAAAAGGGGATTATCAACGTCACTTTCCGCGCGACGCGGCCGCTTAGCCCCGCTTTTATGGCGTTGGAGGGCGGCGTCGCCTCAAACGTAATTCCCGACAGGGCGCGCGCCGTGCTCGCCAGAGACGATCGCATTTCCGGTAAGCTCCATCTGCTCCCGGACGATATCGCGGTAGAGGTTCAACCCGATCGGATCGTGCTTACGGCGAGCGGCACATCCGGGCACGCGGGGTTCCCCGTGGGCGCGAAAAACGCCGTGCATGAGTTAATCTGCGCTCTGCTGGACGCGCAGCTTGCCGCGCCCGAGGATTTGCACGTGCTGCGCTTTTTGCACGGCGTCAACCGGGATTGCTTCGGCACGGCGCTTAATATCGCCATGGAGGACGGCGAATCCGGACGCCTTACCTGCGCGGGCACGGTGTTGCGCTTGGAGGACGGCATCGCCTCGCTTACGGCCAATATCCGCTATTGCATCACCGCCAGCGGCGATAAAATCCATGCGGCGCTTGACGAGGCGGCCCGAAAGAGCGGCTTTGTCCTGGCGCAGTTCAGCGACAGCGCCCCGAACCATTTCCCCAAAAATCATCCCGTCGTGGGCGCGCTGACCAGCGTATACAACCAGATCATGGGCGAAGATAAACAGCCCTATACCATGAGCGGCGGCACCTACGCGCGCAAATTGCCCAACGCGCTGGGTTTTGGCATCGGCAGCATGCGGCATGAACGTTGCCCGCTGATCCCGCAGGGACACGGCGGCGCGCATCTGCCCGACGAAACGCTGCATGTGGACAGCTACCTTCGCGCCCTTGTAATTCTTACCATGGGCATCATCGCCGCGGATTGTTGTTTGAACGGCAGTCCTGCTATACCGACGATTTAAACTATAATGGGGGTATGTGTCATGAATAAAAGAGAACGCGTTCTGGCCGTATTGCAGAAAAAGAGCGTGGATCACATTCCGGCTTCTTTCTGGTTCCACTTTGTCCGTAAGGAAGATACCATCGGCGAAGGCGCCGTTCAGGCGCACCTGAACTATTACCGCAGCACGGATATCGATTTTATCAAGATCATGTCCGACGGGCTGAACTATCCGCTAAACGTGAAAATTTCCTGCGCGAACGACTGGTACAACGTAAAGCCGCTCCCCCACGACGATCCCTTCTTCGTCGAGACGGTTAAGCGTTGCCGCCGCATCAACGAGGAGCTAAAGGGCGAGTGCTGCACCTTCTACAACATGTTCTCTCCCTTCAATATCGTGCGCGAGCGCGACGTATTTACCGAGGAATGCTTAAACGGCCGCAGCTGGGACGCCACGGTTATGGCGCATATGCGCGAAAATGAGGACGCGCTCATTCACGCCATGAACGTCATCGCCGACGATCTGGCCTACGTTTCCCGCCTGATCATCACCGAAGGTCACTGCGACGGCATCTACCAAAGCGTTCAGGGCGCCGAAGTCGGCCGCATGAGCCAGGAAGAGTACGCCCGCATCGTTGCGCCCGCCGAGCTGAAAGTAATCGCCGCCGCCAACGAAGTGTCGCCCTACAACATACTGCACATGTGCTCCTGGGCCGGAAACCGCAACCACCTGTCCTATTGGAAGGACTATCCGGTTCTGGTAAAGAACTGGGGCTGCGGCATAGAGGGCCTTTCCATGGCCGAAGGCAAAACCTATTTTGACGGCGCCGTACTGCTCGGCGGCATGGACAACCGCCGCGACCATCCCATGTATGCCGGCACCAAAGAAGAAATCCAGGCCGCCGTGCGCAACGTGCTTAAGGAAATGGACGGCACGCCCTTCCTGTTGGGCGCCGACTGCACCGTACCGCCGGATACCGATTGGGACCACATCCGTTGGGCGCTTGAAGCCGTACGCGCATAGTTTTCCGATCGTTTGTATGTAAAAAGAGCCCCAGGCCGCCGGCCTGGGGCCTAGTGTGTCGCCGGATTCGATTAGAAATTGGAGGGCTGCGGCCCTCTAAACCACCCGGAAGGTTTTTTTGACAGTCCGAGCCACAGGCCGGCGGCCTGTGGCCTTTATATTTAAGTACTCGTGCGGCCTTTTACGCCTTTAAGATGACCGTGGTAAAATAGGAATAATCCTCTTCGCAAAAGTCCTCCACGCGGCCCTTCCATTCGTTTTCCATACCCAGGTTGCGCACGGCGTACGCCGCGCGTCCGCCCAGGGCCTCTTTGATCGCGGGCATGGTCTTTGCGCACTTCATAATGACGGCGTTGCCGGCGGGAAGCGGCGCGCCGGGCTCAAGGCGGTCCGTCACGGTCAGGCTTTCGCGCTGTTCGCAAAGGGGCACGCCTATCTCCGCGGCGGCGGCGCACATTGCGGGCACGCCCGGCACGATCGCGCAGGGGTGACGCGGCTGGATCAGGCGCGCCAGATAGCTGCTGGTGGCGTATATTCCCGGGTCGCCCAGCACCGGATAGGCCACGGTTTGATACTTTTCCAACCAGCTTAGCAGGGTGTCCGCGGCCTGGCGGTGGGCGGCTTCCCAATCCGCCCGGTTGCCGGTCATGGGCATGGACAGGCGGCAGACGGGTTTGCCTTCAATCCATTGGGCGATAATCCGCATGACGGCGCTTTCTCCACTGCCCGAATCGGGCAGCGCAATCGCGTTTGCCTGGCGCAGCAGGCGCACGGCTTTGAGGGTTATCAGTTCCGCGTCGCCGGGGCCGACGCCGATAAATGTCAACATGATTTTTCACTTTCCCTTCGTTGCAGATTGGCTGTCAAGCGGCGCGGCCGGCTTTGCCGCGCCGGATTGTCGCGCAAGGCGGGCGATTTCATCAAAGCGGGCAAGCACCTTTTCGTAATTGGCGCGCCGGTGCGGAAAGTCGCAAAGGGTGCACACCTTGTAGCCCTTCGCGTTGTAGCTAAAATTTCCGCCGCACTTTTCCCCCAGCGCATACAGGGGACAATAGCAAAACAGGCAGTTAAAATCCTCTATGCTTTCAACCGCGTGGCAGGGAAAATACTCGCACTTCGCGTGCTGAAAGAAGCGGTAATTTTCCGTTTTGGATTTCATGCGTCCTCGCCCCCGTTTTGCATGGTAAAGATAAATACCGGGTTAAGCGCGCTCATCAGCCGGTATCCGCCGGCCGTTTTTGGCTTGGCGACGGATAGTTGCGCCACGTCGCAATATGAAAAGCCCTTGGATATTTCGTTCAACTGCGCAAGCGTCTCCAGCGTTACCGCGTTGGCCACGATGCGCACGCGCGGGTTTTTCTGTAGCAGGCGCTCGATAATTACGGCGATATTGCCCGAGCTGCCGCCTATAAAGGCGTGCGTGGGCGCGGGCAGGCCGTCAAACGCCTCGGGCGCGGCCGCGCACAGGGTCTCGACATTGGTAAGGCCAAACCTCTGCGCGTTGCGCCGCGTCAGTTGGGCGGCCTCGGGATTTTTTTCAATGGCGTATACCTGGCCCCCGCCGGCCAGAAGCGCCGCCTCCACCGAAACCGAGCCGCTGCCCGAACCCACGTCGTATACCACCGCGCCGCGCGTCAGGCGCAATTTTGAAAGCGATACGGCGCGCACTTCGGCTTTGGTCATGGGCGTCTGCCCGCGCTCGAAGGATTCGTCCGGCAGGCCGTGCGTCACGACCCGCTCCCGGCAATATTCGTTTTCAATTAAAATCACGCTGAGCGGATCGAACTGGCGCGCGCACAATTGACGCGCCGTGCCGGATAAGACGCGCTCGTCCGGGTAGCCCAGCCTTTCCCCCACATGTACCTGCAATTCGCCCAGCTGTCCATCCACAAGCTGTTTAAGCGCGCGCCGCACGCCGTCCTCGCCGCCCACCAGCGCAAATACCGCGCGATGTTCTCGCGCTTCGCGCGCCAGGTCGCACGCGCGTCCGTGCAGGCTGACGCAGCGCACATCTTCCCAGGGGCGGCCCAGCCGCGCGCAGAAATATTGCAGGCTGCTCACCCCCGGTATGATTTCCATTTCAACGCCCCGCAGCGACTCAATCAGGCGGCGCGCGCCGCTGTAAAAGCCTACGTCGCCCGATAACAGCACGGCAAAACGCCTTAAAAGCGGGCTTTCTTCGATAAACCGGGCAATTTGATCGGGCGCGGTCGACATGAACCGTTCTTTGCCCGCGCCGTCCACGCCCTCCAGCATCCGTTTCGCGCCGATCAGGCAATCCGCTTGACGCACGGCCTCCTCCATCGCCCGCGTGCGCGTGGACAGGCCGCCCATGCCCGCGCCGATCAGCGTTACGCGCTTGGGCGCGGGTTTGAGCGGGAAACGGCCTTCCAGCGCCTTAACGGTTTCCAAAAGGCTTAAGCCATCCTCCGCCCGCGGCGGCCGCGCGATGACCACCGTGTGAACGCCGGCCTTTTGGGCGGCGGCCATTTTCGCCTCAAAGCCGCCCGCCTCGCCCGTGTCCTTGGTAACCAGGACGGCGGCGTCCACCGCGTGCAGCATGGCCAGGTTCATCTCCTCGCTAAACGGGCCCTGCATGGCCAATACGCGGCTGGGCGCAAGCGCGCAGATTTCGCACTGTTTAAGCGATTCGGGCATGGGCAGCACCCGCGCATACAGCCGCTCGCGCAGCGCGGCGTCCGCGCAAAACGCCGGCAGTTCTTTGGCCCCGGTGGTAAGCAGTATATTGCCGCGGGTGGTTTTTAGGTATTCCGCGCAGGCGGCCGCGTCCCGTACGACCACGTCCGCGCGCGCGCCGGTGCGCTCGCGCGCCAGGCGCAGGCAGCCGACGCCCACCGACTGACAGGCCGCGCGGATGTTATCGCCGGCCTTATCCGCGTAAGGGTGGGTGGCGTCCACCACAACGTCAAATTGCTCCCGCCTGAGCATCCGGGCGATTTCCGCTTCGTCCATGCGCCCGGTCAGCACGCGCACGTCCTCGCCCGGCGTCAGCAGCGCGCGGCCATACTCAGTAGCCACGCAGGCGGTAATGCGCGCGCCGCGCCCCATAAGCAGCGTAACCAGCCGCCGTCCCTCCAAAGTGCCCGCAAATACGCAAATCTTACACATCTTTATATCCCCTCGGGGTGACCATCTTACCCCGGATCACTTTTGTCTGGCGGTTTCCGATAAGCACGGTGGTAAACATATCCGCCTGATATCCGGCCAGTTCGCCCAGCGTCATAATCTGGCTAAACTCGCCCGGCCGTCCAATGTTGCGCACGACGCCGCACACCGTATCCGGCGAGGCGTACCTGAGCACAATTTCGCAGGCGCGGCGCAGATACCCGGCGCGGCGCTGGCTGGCGGGGTTGTAGATGGCGATGCACAGATCGGCCTGGGCCGCGCATTCCAGTCGCTTTTCGATCTTTTCCCACGGGGTCAGCAGGTCGGAAAGGCTGATTACGGCAAAGTCATGGGTCAGCGGCGCGCCCAGCGCGGCGCCGCCGCTGAGCGCCGCGGTGACGCCCGGCACGACCTCAATTTCAATATCCGTGCCCTGGGCCAGTTCGTAAATCAGGCCCGCCATGCCGTACACGCCCGCGTCTCCGCTGGAAATCATGGCCACGTTTTTGCCCGTTTGGGCCGTCTCGATGGCCATGCGGCAGCGCTCGGCTTCGCGTTTCATGGGGGTAACCAGATATTGCTTGCCGGGCAGCGCCGGGCGCACCAGATCCACATACAATCCGTACCCGGCGATGACGTCCACTTCCTCCAGCACGCGCATCGCGTACACGGTCATCTGGTCCATCGCGCCCGGCCCGATGCCGACCACATACAGTTTACTCAAAACAAACCCTCCAATTCATCTGCGCAGCGGCCACCGTCACGCCGTCCAGGCAGGTTTTTTTAACGGCCAGGCGCGCGCCTTCGCCCGCCAGCAACATCGCGGCGCGTTCGCACACGTTATCCACGCCCACGGTCCTTAGCACAAAATCCGACCGGGCAAATTCGCCCCCTGCGGCGCGCAACTGGCCAGCCGTATAGAAGGTAAGCGGCAGCCCCCACTGCGCGCAAAAATTGACCAGCCCGGTCTCGCCGCGCTTTACGTCGATGGAAGCGGCGGCGCGCACCGCCTGGGGCAGCAGGTTTTGCGAGGCGAGCGCGGCGCGCACCGCCGATTCGACCTTTTCCCCCGGCACGCCCCGCTTAAGCCCGATGCCCAGGCATATGGCGCGCGGGATCAATTGCAGCGGCGCGTCGAACACGCGCCTGTCCGCGCAGGAGATAACCAGGCCGCAAGCGCCCGTATCGCCCAAATACAACCCGTCTGGCAGCCCGCCTTCGATGGGAAAATCCGAAAACAGGGGCAAATCGCGCGCAAGGATTTCCGCGGCAAACCGCCGGGCAGCGGACATGGAGCGTATGGCCAGCCCGCGCCGGGCCGCCCATTCGTCGGCCGAAAAGCGGCCGTTTACGTCGGTAGCCGTGGTGATGACCGCCTGCGCGCCGATGCCCCGGGCAATCCGGCGCGCAAGCCGGTTCGCGCCGCCGATATGGCCCGAGAGCAGCGAAATCACGTACGCCCCGCGCTCGTCGGCCACGACCACGGCCGGGTCGATGCGCTTATCCGCCACATGGGGCGCAATCGCGCGCACCGCGATACCGCACGCGCCCACGAATATGAGCGCGTCCATCTGCGCAAACAGCGCGCCCGCCGCCTTAAGCGCGCCGCTGCCGGGCGGACAGCGAGTCAGCTGATATTCGCCCTCCAGCAGCGCGGCCATCCGCCCGGCCAGCTGTTCGCCCCGCGCGGTAAACCAAAATAACGCCGCCCGCTTCACTTTTGCGCCTCGCGGTACTGGGTGGAAAAACCCGGATCGTACAGTTTGGATTTTTCGTATTCATCGCCCAGGAAACCGCCCACCACGATGAGCGCGGTTTGCTGGATATGATTTTCCGACGCGGTACGCGCAAGCTCGCACACGCGGCAGCGGAATATCTTCTCGTCCGGCCAGCTGGCTTTATAGACGATGGCCGCCGGCGTGTCCGGCGCGTAGCCGCCCGCGATCAACTCGGCCTGTAGCCCTTTTAGCAGCCCGGCGCTAAGGTATAGCGCCATGCTCGCGCCGTGCGCGGCGAGCGCGCGTATCCTCTCGCGCTCCGGCACGGGCGTGCGCCCTTCCATGCGGCTGATGATGACCGTCTGGCTGACGCCCGGCAGCGTGTATTCCGCCTTCAGGCTGGCGGCCGCGCCGCAAAAGGCGCTCACGCCCGGGCATACGTCGTATGCGACGCCAAGCTCTTCAAGCCGGTCAAACTGCTCGCGCACCGCGCCGTAAATGCTGGAATCCCCGCTGTGCAGCCGGACGGTGGTTTTCCCTTCGGATTCGGCCCGGCGTATAATGCCGATTATCTCGTCAAGGGTAAGCAGCGCGCTGTTATGCATTTCGCAGCCCGGTTTCGCGTATTCCAGCAATTGGGGGTTGACCAGCGACCCGGCGTAAATCAGCACGTCGGCCTGGGCGAGCAATTTCGCGCCCCGCACCGTAATCAAATCCGGCGCGCCGCATCCCGCGCCTACAAAGTGTACCATTGTCTATTCCTCCCGCTCGATCAATTGATAAAGCGCCGCGTTGACGATCGCGGCCGCGACGTTACTGCCGCCCTTGCGGCCGCGTGAAACGATGTATTCAACCGGCAGGCGCATCAGTTCCTCCTTGGCTTCCACCACGTTTACAAAGCCCACGGGCACGCCGATCACCGCCTCGGGCCGCATACTGCCCGCGCGCGTCAGGGCGCATATCGCCTGGAGCGCGGTAGGCGCGTTGCCTATGGCCAATATCAGCGGCTTTTCAAGCCGCGCGGCCTTTTCCATGCACACCCAGGAGCGGGTTACGCCCCTGCGCGCTGCTTCCTCGCGCACGTCCTCGTCCGCGATGAAGCAGCGCGTCTGGCCGCCAAACCGCTTTAGCAGCCCTTTGTTGATGCCCGCCTGCGCCATGGTCGTGTCGGTAACCACGTCGCAGCCCGATTGGAGCGCGCTTTTAAGGGCGCGCATCGCATGCTTTGAAAACGTCAGGTTCTCAAAATAGTCGAAATCCGCGGTGGTGTGTATCACGCGGCGCACCACCATATCGTGTTCAGGGTCGGTCTTCAGGCCCCGCCGCGCCAACTCCCGCGCGATGATCTCAAAGCTCTGTTTCTCAATCTCCATTGGCTTCATGCCGCTTCTTCCCTTCCAGGCATTTTTCCACAAACCGTTCGGCCACGCGCGGATTTGAATAAAAGTACAGGTGCGGATAGCCCGCATAAAGCGTATCGCTTACCCAGCCGCACCGCCACGCCCGGCCCGACGGTTTGCGCGCCTCCAATCCGTCGCCCGGCGCGTCGGCGTCATAGTAGTGAAATTCGTGCCCGCGCACCGATTCGCCCGCGCGCAAAATCAGGCAATCGCGCCGCGCGGTAAAGGCGGCGTAGCCGAACCGGACCAGCCTGTCCGTCTCAAAGCAGCGCGCCTTTATCGCGCCGGCCATTTGCGCATTGCCGATGCACTGCGCAAGCAGCATAAATCCGCCGCATTCGGCGATGGTGGGCAGCCCGCCCGATACCGCCGCGCGTATGGAGCCAAGCATCGCGCGGTTTTCTTCAAGCCGCTTTGCATAAAGCTCCGGATACCCGCCCCCAAGCAGCAGCCCGTCGCATTCGGGCAGGCGCTCATCCTCCAGCGGGCTGAAGGGCACAAGCGTCGCGCCCAGCCGCTCAAGCAGTTCCAGATTATCGCGGTAGTAAAAGCAGAACGCCCGGTCGCGCGCCACGGCGACGCGCGCCTCGCCCAGCCTGCGCGCCGGGATATCCCGCGCCCGTATGGGCGGGGCGGCGTTCATCAATTCGATCAGGCCGTCGATATCCACGCTGCGTTCGGCCTGTTCGGCCAGCAGGCGCATCTTTTCGCGCAGGTTTTCCACCTCCTGCGCGGTAACCAGGCCCAGATGGCGGCTCTCCAGCGCGCAGAGCGCGTTTTCGGGCATGTAGCCGTATGCGCGGATACCCGTTTCCTTTTCTACCGCCGAGCGAAGCAAGGGGTACATCGCCTGTGAGACGTGGTTAAATATCACGCCGCGTATACCGCTGGGCGCGCGGAAGCGTTCAAACCCCTTAACCAGCGCGGCCGTGGAAAGCGCCATGCCGCGCGCGTTGACCACAAGCACGACGGGCGCGTCCAGCGCGCGGGCCACGCGGTAGCTGGAGCCCGTGTCGGAATCCATGCCGGTTCCGTCGTAATAGCCCATCACCCCTTCGATCAGGTTAAGCGGCCCGGCGTGGCGGGCAAACAGCGCCCGCGCGCGCGGCTCGTCCACAAAGAACAGGTCGATGTTGGCGCTGGGCGCGCCGATGATCTGCGAATGAAACATGGGGTCGATATAATCGGGCCCGCATTTGAACGCGGCGATCGAATATCCGCGCCGCTTGAGCGATTCCAACAGCGCGCAGGTAAGCGTAGTTTTCCCGCAGCCGCTGCCCGCGCCGGCGATCATCAGCCGGGGCGCCGCGCTAACAATCATTCCATCTTCCACAGGGCACATCCTCTCCCCGAATAATTTTGCGCACCGCGTCCATATCCAGATTCTGGCGCACAATTGAGGCCAGCCGGTCAAATTCTTTCTCGCGGAACTGCTCGATGGTCATCAGTTCGCCGCCGTTTTCGCTTAGCCCCTTCTGCGCGCGCACGCGGTTTACGATGGCGCGCCAGAACGCGCCGGTATCGAAAATGCCGTGCAGATAACTGCCGATTACGTTAAACTGCGCGTTGGTTACGCCGTCGGGCTCCGCGCGGCCGTTCAGGTACAAAAAGGGCACGCAGCGCGGGCCGAACGCGTTAACGCCGCTGTGTATTTCATAGCCGTCCAGCATAAGGCCGTTAAGCGACTGGAGCCAGCCCTGCGCGCAGCGAATAGCGCCGCTGGCCTGTACGGTGGTCTTTTGCGCGTTAAAACGCACGTCAAAATCCAAAAGCCCCAGCCCCGCGATTTGCGGGATGCGCGATTCCACGTGCTCCGGGTCGCGCAGGGTCTCGCCCAGCATCTGATAGCC
>CAWVLE010000209.1:0-5982 GCA_963929805.1 uncultured Eubacteriales bacterium
CCGCTTTGGCCAGCTGCGCGCTTATCGAGTATCCCGCCGTGCCCCGCCCCGCCTATTTCGCGGTGCGCGACGCGCTTTTATCGCCCACCGCGTTGGTCGAATCGCCCGAAACCCCCGCTTTCCCCTGCGGCAGCAAAGCGTGCTTGCCGGTGTATCTGATGGGCGAGGATTGCCCGCGCCAGGCGGTTACCATACAGGTAAGCGCGTTTGCGCCAGACGGCGCGCTTGCGGCCAGCGCGGTGTTTAACGCTTTCACGGGCGCCATTAAGCGGGTAGGCGAGGTGAGCATATCCATGCCCAACCGCCGCGCGGTTTTCATTGTGCGCGCGGCCGTATGCGGCGAAAATGGCGCCGTGCTTTCGCAAACCGACGCGCTGATATGCGCCTACGGCGAGGGCGACGCGCCTTTGGCGGCGCTGCTTTCTCCTCCGCCGGCCCAGATTGCCGCCGCCGGCTCCGTGCTGGCCAACACCGGCAGCGTGGCCGCGCTCGCGCTGTCTATTTGCGTCGAAGGCGACCTGGCCGCCGGGCAATACCGCGCGCTGTTGCCGGGCGAGCGCTTTGAATGTCCGTCCGGGCGTTCCATAGCGCGCGTAGAAGGGCTGAACCTGGATTTTTCGATTTTACCCCGCGCATAACGCTTAAACGCCCTGACGGCGTTTAGTATAAATACAGAATCGAGGGGAAAAATACATGGAAAAACTCAAAATCGCCATCGTTGGCGCGGGCAATATCGCGCAAAGCGCCCACCTGCCCGCCTATGCAAAGCGCGACGACGTCTCCATCGTGGGCATCGCCGATCTGAATCTGGGCCGGGCCCGCGGCGCGGCAAAAAAATTCGGCATTCCCAGCGCGTACGCCTCTTTTGAGGAAATGCTTACCGCCGAAAAATTTGACGCGGTGGATATCTGCGTGTGGAACCGTTCGCACGCGCCGGTCGCCATCGCCGCGGCCCAGGCGGGCAAACATATTTTGTGCGAAAAGCCCATGGCGCTTAATCTGGAACACGCGCTTTCCATGCAGGATGCCGTAAATAAGGCGGGCGTCACCTTTATGATGGCGGTGCCCAACCGCTATAAGAGCGAATACCGGCTGGCGCGCAAGATGGTGGACGAAGGCCGTCTGGGCGAAATCTATTACGCCAAAACCGCCATGATCCGCCGGCGCGGTACGCCGCTTGGTTGGTTTACGGATACATCCAAGGCGGGCGGCGGCCCCGTCATCGATATCGGCGTACACTGCATCGACCGCACGTGGTTCCTGATGGGTTGTCCCAAGCCCGTGCGCGTGAGCGCCGCGACTTCTTCTCGCATAGGGGATTACAAAACCCAGGGCGTCAGCCGTTGGGTAGCGTTGGACAGCGACGTGACCGCGTTTGATACCGAAGATTCGGCCGCAGGCGTGATCCATTTTGAAAACGGCGCCTGCATGCTCTTTGAGGTCAGCTGGGCGCTTAACTGCCGTCCTCAGGATTACACGCAGGTATGCGGCACGCTGGCCGGGCTGGAGATGGAGCCGCTCGTGATATACGGCGAAGATATGAATTATCTAACCGACAACCGCCCCACCGTGCTGGAGCAAAATCCCTTTGAAGTGGAAATCGATCATTTCCTCGATTGCGTACGCACCGGCAAAAAGCCCGATTCACCGCTCGAGCACGGCGTCATGGTGCAGCGCATGCTGGAAGGCATCTATACTTCGGCCAGGTTGGGACGTGAAGTCGAAATCTGAAATTGAGCAGGGGTTTGTGATTCATAATGAATTTTTATGCCGACAGCCCTTTTGACCATATGCAGGAGCTGCATACGCAGCGTCTGCTTATCCGCAGGCTGGCCATGCGCGATGCGGCCGATCTGTTCGATTATTGCCGCGATCCGGAGGTCGCCCGGCACGTATTGTGGGACGCGCATCTGTCAATTTCCGAGTCGCGCGCTTACATCCGCTATATGCTGAAAAAATACCGCATGGGCGAGCCCAGCAGCTGGGGAATCGAGCACCTGGCCAGCGGGCGCGTCATCGGAACCATCGGGTATATGTGGTATCAGCGCGATAACAATTCGGCCGAAGTGGGCTATTCGCTTTCGCGCAAATATTGGAACCAGGGCCTGATGACCGAAGCGCTTAAAGCGGTGATCGATTATTCGTTCGATACGCTTAAGCTGCACCGCGTGGAAGCGCAACACGAACTGGCCAACCCCGCGTCCGGCGCGGTTATGAAAAAGGCGGGCATGCGCTATGAAGGAACGCTGCGCGGCCGGCTGTATAATAAGGGTAAGTACGTGGATGTGGCGCTGTACGCAATCCTGTCCAGCGACCGGCATAAAGCCCAATAAACGCGGACAAACGTCCCTTTAAAACCGGGCGCGCACGATCACATCATGCGCGCCCGGTCAGTGTGTCGAAAAAGTCCGCCTGCGGCGTTCTTTTTTGAGTGTAAAGCGCTGTTTCCCTCTCGCCCCTGTGTATCTCCCGGGCGGGAAGCAGCGTAAGGAAAGCTTGCCGCGCAAGCGGGAAAATCCGCCGCTCCGGTCAGATAATCTGCAATATCACGGCGTCCTTTCCGGGGATCACAGCATCGATGAGGCCGTCCTTTACCGTTGCCAACGCGCCGTTCCACAGCGGGCGCGCCTGGCGCGGCGCAAAATCGCGGCGCAGCGCTACCCGCGCCGGCTGGTCGCAGGCATCGTGATTGATCATCCACAGGTAAGTATCCCCTGCCTCGCCCTGCGAAAGCCGGACGGTTACGTGGCCCTGCGTCTGGACGCAAGCCAACCGTTCTGCGCTTGCCCAAGTCTGGGCGTCGGCGAAAAACGCCTGCCCCGCCTTATCGGGGTGCAGCATATATCCACCCGACGGGAAAGTGCCTATTAAGCGTATCGCGCCCTTCCCCACATTGCGTTCCACCGCAGCAATTTCGCCTTGCGCATACCGGGCCTGCTGCGTGGCGCCTTGCAGTTTATATCCTTGCCGGAAATAGGCGCCGCGCACGCGGTTACCCTTCCAGTCAAATTCAATGTCGTCCAGATCGGGCATGAACTCTACCAGTTCTTCGCTCACGCCTATCGCTTCGGCAAATCCCTGATTGGGCTGTATAACGCCCACGCGGCCGTTATCGCCAAAATAGGCGGGCAAACCTTCCAACACCAACCGTCCGCCCGCGCGCACCCACTCGATAAGTTTTTGGCAGTGCGCGCCGCTTATGTGAATCGGATAAGGAAGATACAGCGCGCTGTAGCCGTCTATATGTTCTATATGGACGAAGTCCGCCTGTATATTCTGGTCGTAAAACCCGCGATAAGCGCCATACATGCACTGCGTATAAAATCTGCCCGGCCCAGCCTGCTGCATAAACTCGTTAAAATCCTGCGTCTCAGGGATTACCACGATCCCGATATCCCCGCGCACCGGCCGGGACCGCATCAAACCAGCCTGCTCGGGCGCGTTGCCCCACTTTGCAATTTTCGCCGCCTCTTCCGACCGGTCGTTCGGCATTCCATCGTTGCTATATAATCCAAAAGCGCCAAACAACGGTCCGTCCAAAAGCGAACGCCACCTCAGGTACAAAATGCCGCGGCATCCGCCCGCAATGGACACCATATTCCACAACCGCACGTCATCTTTTGTCGCTATACGGCCGCCGTCGCGCGCCATGCCGATTACGTTGGGCTGTAGCCATAGCGGCCCGCCCTGCATTTCCGCGTGCCAAAAAGGTTTATCCAGCGACCCGCCGCGCAACAGGTCCACCGCGCGCCACTGTTTCCAGGGATCGTTGTTATGCCGCGCGACTACCCAGGTCATTCCATATACGTCCACAAGCCGGGAAGCCATCCACTCGTCGGACAAGCCCCGCGTCATATTTTGAAGGCTCATGGAAATTCCGTGCGCCGTCATAAGACAATCCGGATCTTCGGAACGTATAATATCGATGCGCCAGCGCATCTGCTCGTAAGCGTTTTCCTTTCTAAACTGCGCCCAATCCATGCACTCGCTCTTTTGGGATTGCACGACGGGCGCCGCTACGTCCTCCCAACACGTATAGCTGTACCGGTGCCATGCGCGCCCCAGGTTCTCCAGCGTGCCATACTTTTTCCTGAGCCAGGCGCGGAATTTGTTTTGCGTATGCTCGCAATAACATATGTCATGCGCGCTGTTGCACTCATTCCAGATGTCATATCCCAGCAGCCCGGGGTGGCCCTTGTAGCGTCTGGCCATCGTGCGCAAAAATTTTTCCACCAGTGCGCGCGCGTCCGGGTTGTCCAGGCATACGCCGCCATGGCACAACCCGTCTGGCGAGGTACCAAACCCGCCCGTAGCGCAGCTGGCCGACTGTTCGCTGTTGGCCAGGTATTCGCCCTTTGCGTTCAGCGAAAAGTATTCCGGGTGCCTTTTAAACAGCCATTCCGGCGCGGCGCTGGACATTTCCGCAATAATCGTGCCAATGCCGTTTTCCGCCGCCAAATCCAACTGCCGGTCGTATTCTTCGAAATCGAATTTATCCGGCGCGACCTCAATCGCTTCCCACAAAAACCAATGCCGGAATACGTTCATGCCGTCCTTCGCGGCCTGCTTATAGTCCCGTTCCCAATCTTCACGCGGCGGATTGGATTTTCTGAAATATACGGCGCCATAGCGCAGCGCGGGCTCCTTGCGTACCATAGCCGTCCTCCTACATTTCATATTTGCATTGCCTCAAAGGCGTTACCCTTTAACCGAACCCAGCATGACGCCTTTGGCAAAATATTTTTGCAGAAACGGATAAACCACAAGTATGGGCAACATCGTCATAACGATAATCGCCATTTTAATGGTCTCCTGCGGAGGCAATCGCTGGTCAACTTCCTGGCTAAAGCCGTATCCGATCGCTTCCGAATCTATTATCATCGATTTTAGCAAAACTTGCAACGTCCATTTTCGCGTATCCGAAATATAAATCATAGGCGCAAAATAGGCGTTCCAGTTTGCCACGGCGAAAAACAGCGTAAACGCCGCAATGGACGCCATAGACAGCGGGATCACAATCCGTATAAACACTACGATATCGCTGCACCCGTCTATTCGGGCCGCTTCCTCAACCTCTACGGGCAAAGAGCGCATAAAGCTTCTAACGACAACCAGATTCCAGGCCGACGTCAACGACGGCAAAATAAGCGCCGCCAGGTTATCGATCAGCCCAAGATCCTTTACCAGAATATATGTCGGCACGATGCCCGCGTTAAAGATAAGCGTAAAAACGACCAGACCGTTCATCGCTTTAACGCCCGGAATGTAGTTTTTGGACAACGGGTAGGCCAGCGAAAACGTAACGATAAGATTCAGTACGGTGCCGATTACCGTAACCAGTACAGAATTTGACAGGGCGGACAAAAAGTTCTGGCTCGACAACACATATTCATAGGCAGCCAGCGAGAACTTAGTTATCGGCCAGGAATGGAGGCAGGTATCCGCCGTCTTCCGTAAACTGCGGCTCGTAATATCCAAAGGGCAGTTTTAAGCAGTTGTACCACTGAGAAGGCGCGCCTACGCAAATGTAGCCGATCGTATCGTCCACGCCGTTCCCATCCAAATCCGCCTTGGTAATGGCGCGCAGCGCATCGGTGTATTCGTCAATCGTGGTCGGGATCTCCAGTCCAAGATCATCCAGCCAGTCCTTTCGAATTTTCAGGCCGCATCCAATCTGGGGACGGGAGCGGGGAACGCCCCAAATTTCGCCATCCAACGACATGTATTTGAATGTATCGGGCGTAATGTTGTCGCGAATATTTGGATACTCGCTCATATCGCCCAACAGGCCGCTCAATCCCCAAAATGCTCCGCCCGCAATAGCCGTCTGTACGTTTGCGGACATGCTGGTAACAATCGTAAGCTCCGGCAGCGAATTGGATGCCAATTTCAAATTCAGTTTTGTGTCATAGTCTCCAGAGGGCACCCATTCCACATTCAGTTTTGAATTTGTCATGCGTTGCCATTCCGTCCAAAACGGGC
>CAWVLE010000210.1:0-6563 GCA_963929805.1 uncultured Eubacteriales bacterium
CGCGCGCGCGCCGGGCAAGCGCCTCGGCCTGGTCGAACGGGCACAGGAAGATAAACACCTTTTCCCGGTCCGCGCCGGCCGCAAGCAGCTGGCCCACGTCCATTTGACTTGCGTTAATGCCGCGCAGCCCCCTGACGCCGCACAGCGGCGCGGCAACCTGCGAAAAATTGCCGCAGGAGTGTACGGTTAACCCGCCCAGCTCGTCCGACACGCGTTCCAGATAGGGCTGATACCATTTAACGAAAAAATCGGGCGAAAGCATGACCAGCGCGTCGGCCGAAAGCGTGGCGCCGTTTTGGGGCGGCACGCTGTCCCAGGCGTAAAGGTGGGTGGGCATAAAACATTTTCCCAGCGTCCGTTCCTGTTCGCGCCACAGGTAGATAAAGGCGCGCGTTACCTTGTCCATCAAACAGCGGTAGGCCTCTTCGTCTTCATAGGGCGCGGCCAGCACGTTGTCGTAGCCCCACAGCTGGCCGCACACGTCCAGCATGCCCTGCATGTCGTTTGCGTGTACGGCGATTTCGCCCTCGGTCTGCTCCAGGTAAAAGCGCTGCGCCTCCAGCCATTTCGCGGCGGCGGAGCCGGGCCGTATGCGCGGATCGGGCAGGGTAAACACGTCCTGCGCGTCGCGTATAATCCGTTCCGAGCAATAGTCCCCGCCCGCGATCACCTCGCGCGCGCCGAACAGGCTGGGCAGCGCGCCCATGCGGCACCCGGTGAAAAACCCTGGAATATAATCGTCATCGGCGAGGCCGTGCGCGATAAAATCGTCCAGGTAGGCGATAAGCCCCTGCTCGGGTTCAAACACGTCGTCGTAATAGGAAAAGCTGGGCGGAATCAGCACGAACGGACGCCTGTCCAGCGCCTGTTCGCCGCGCCACAGCCGCCGGATGCGCTCCCGACTGGCCCGCAGCCGTTCCGGCGGATAAAGCTCCGCTATTTTTTTCAGGCGTTCCCGCACGTCTTGTCTCATATTATATCATTCTCCCCGGATTTTCGCGCGCCCGCGATCAAAATAAATACGGTTACGCCGCCATTTTCGTTGCGCGCGTAGTTAAGCCCGTAGCCTTCGCCGTAGAACAGGCGCAGCCTAAGCTGCACGTTGCGCACGCCGATGTGCGCGCGCGCCTCTTCGCTTTCTTCCTCGGATCCGTCGAAACTGTTCAGATATTCGATCAGGCTCTGGCTCATGCCGATGCCGTTGTCGCTTAGTTCTATCTGTACGTCGCCCGCGCGCGCGCCGGACGCGACCCGCAGCGTCAACCGTCCGCGATAGGCGTTGGCCTTTAACCCGTGCGTCAGGCAGTTTTCCACCAGCGGCTGAAGAACAAAGCTGGGCATGGGCGTATCCAGCAGCGATTCGTCCAGTTGATATTCGCTTTCCAGCGCGGGATAACGGCACTGCATCAGTTCCAGGTATACCTGCATCAGCTTTACTTCGTGCCTGATGGAAACCTGCTGGCCGATGTTGCCGATGCCGAAGCGGAAAAAGGCCACCAGCTTCATGATGAGCGCCGCTACCTCGCCGTCGCCGTTAATGGAGGCCTTAATGCGTATGGTGTCGAGCGTATTGTACAGAAAATGCGGGTTGATCTGGCTTTGCAGGTACATCAGCTGGGTTTCCTTTTCGCGCAGCTGGGTTTCCTTAAGCTGGATATTTTTTTCATATTCGGAAAATATCAAGTCGTTTATGGTGTCCATCATGTTGTTAAAGGCGCCGCTGAGCCTTCCGGCTTCGTCCTGCATGCCGGTTTTGACCGACAGGTGGGTGTTGGTGCGGCTGAAGCTGGCCATTGCGTCGGCCAGGGAGGTAATGGGCTTTACCCAGCGCCTCGTCAGCACCGAGGTAATAACCATTACGAGCACGCCCGCCAGCGCGGAAATGGCCAGTATAAGCAGATATGTGGAAACGCCCTGCGCGTATACGGCCTGCTCGGGCCGCATCACATACAGCGTCAGCGCGGAAAATTCGCTCCGTTCGCACAGCGCCAGATATTTTTCGCCGTTCATGATAACCGTCCGGCTCTCACCTGGCGTAAAATCGCACAACTGGGGACACGCCTCGGCCAACGGTTGATAAAAATGTTCGCCTCCGCTCTCCATAAGCAGCACGCCGTTTTGATCCACCAGAAAATACTGCGCGTCCGGTTCTATGGATTTTACCAGCAATTCGTCAATGGTGTTCATGCGGGTAATCACCATCATATAGCCCACCAGTTCGTAGGGCGAAAAGCTGCGTATCTCGCGCAACACGGTCAGGTATTCGTTTTCAAAGGGGTCGCGCAGCGTGGGCGTGTTGAGCATGCTCTCCGGACCGCCCGACATCAGCCGGGCGCCGTTGGGCAGTATGGGCGCGTTTTTCAGGTTCTCCAAAAACCACTGGTCGGTCGTAATGGAAAAACTGCTTTTCATGGACAGCGTGTACAGCGAATACTTAGCCACCAGCTCCTGCGTATCGAACAACAGCAACGCGGATATGTCGTTGCGGCTGGAGATCATGCTCAAAAACAGCTTTTGCAGGTATTCCCCGGCCTCGAGCGACTGACGAAAGTCGTAATTTTGATTTTCGCACAGTATATTCAGCGTACGGTCGTCGGAAAGCGCGATAACAGAAGCGCGGCCCAGGTCGCGCAGCCTGTCGTCCAGCGAGCCGAGCGTGTTGAGCAGGTAGGAGCGCAGCGACATGCGCTCTTTACCCACACTCAAATCGGAGATCATCTTCCACTGCAGGGTAAACGCCATAAAAAATACGGACATCAGCACCACGCAGTTGGTCAAAATGATCTTTAGCGCCATGTATTGTTTTACGCGTTTGAACAATGCCCAACACCTCGCCCGTACGGCCGCCGTCAGCCCTTTACCGCGCCCGCGGTTAAACCGGCCACCAGAAATTTTTGCGCGAACACGTAAAAAATCGCGATGGGCGCCAGGCAGATGACCAGACAGGCGTAAAGCACTTCCAGCGGGAAGGTATTGCTTTGCTGCTGCACAAAGCGCAGCGGCACCACCGAAAGCGGCTGTAAATCGGTATTGTTGATAAAGATCATGGCCATTTGCAGCTCGTTCCAGCTGCTTAAAAAGGTCTGCACCAGCACGATGGCCAGCCCGGGAATGGACAGCGGAAACATAATGGTGGAAAATATCCGCCACATACTGGCGCCGTCTATGGTGGAAGCCTCGATCAATTCGTTGGGCAGCCCGTCGTAAAAGTTTTTCAGCACCATCAAATTGAATATGGCGTTGCTGGTGGCGTAGGGCAAAATAAGCGCCAACGGTGTGTTGTTCAGCTTCAATCCCTTTACAATTTGGAACAGCGGGAAAATCGTGGCGGCGGCGGGCACCATCATGCCGGTTAAAAGCAGATAGTACAGCGTGCCGCTGGCCGAAAAGCGTATTTTGGAAAAGGCGAACGCGGCCAGCGAAGTTATGGCGCCCACGATGAGAAGGGTTCCGCCCACCACAAAAATGCTCGTGCGGAAATTGGGCCACAGGTTGACCGTGTCAAACACCCGCGCGTAGTTGGACGGGCCGTTCGCGCCAAAGGATTTGACCAGCATAAGCCCCAGCGGGAACAGGTACAAAAAAGTAAAAAACAGCAGTATCGCCTGCGCGAAAACGGTATAAGCCCTGGAATTTTTCATGCGTCGGCCAACTCCTTATCCTTGCCGCCCCGATAGTACAGCCTCAGCTGCACCAGCGTGATTACCATGGCGATGGCAAACATGAACACCACCACGGTGGAGGCCATGCCCTGGTTAAACAGATCGAAGGACTGCTTATAGATGTAGGTCGAGAAAAACTCGGTGGCGTAATTAGGCCCGCCCTTGGTAAGCACGTAGGGCAGATCAAAGCATTTAAGCGAGCCCAGCGCGCCCATCACGAACAGCGTAAAATGGGTGGAGCGCAACAGCGGCAGCGTTATGCGGAAAAACTGCGCTTTCGCGCTGGCGCCGTCGATGGTGGCCGCTTCGTATATGTCGGAAGGGATGTTAAGCATGTTGGCGTAGTACATCAGCATGCTGTAGCCGGTCCACTGCCAGATGTTTATAATGATAATCCACATAAGCGCTAAATTGGGCAGCGCCAGCCAGGGCTGCGCCAGCATGTCCAGCCCCACCATGCGCAGAAATTCGTTTAAATACCCGCGGTTGGCCTCCAGTATTTTGGAAAAAACATTGCCCACAATCGTGGCGGTAGCGATAACCGGCACGTAAATGACCGTGCGGTAAAACCCGCTAAAGCGCACGCCGCGCATAAAAAACGAGGCGAACAGCATGCCCAAAAAGGCCTGTATCAGTATGGTGCTTATGCCAAACACCACAAAGTTGCGCAGGATTTTGGAAATTACCGGGTCGGAAAACATCTCTTTATAATTGGCAAGACCGATGTATTCCTTGGTCTTGGAAATGCCGTTCCAGTCAAAGGCGCTGATGATGAAATTGTACACAATGGGGTATACCACAAAGACCGCAAACATCAATACCATCGGCGCGATAAAAAGATAGCCCATCAGGTTGTTCTTTTTCATGGGAGGCGGCCTCCTCTTGAAAGGTAAAAAAATTATCATATGCGCGCGGACGTCCGTAGCCGTCCGCGCGCGCATAAAACGCCGGGTTTAACGCTCGGTGGTCTGGGAAACGGCTTCGATCGCCTCGGCCGCCTGTTCGGGCGTCACTTCGCCCAGGATCAGCGCCTTAAGGTTGTCGGCAATCGCCTGCTTAAGCTCCGGATAGGGGTTCTCGCGGTAGCCGCCGATGTTGGTCTCGCCCATTTCCATGAGCAGGTTGAAGTTTTCTACGCCTTCCTCGCTGAGCGTGCCCTCAAATTCCACGCCCGCGCGGCTGGGGAAGTAGGACAGGTAGGTGTTGTTGAGGATATCCTGGCCGTCAAAGAGCATGTACTTGATAAATTCCCAGCCGGCTTCCTGTTTTTCGCTGATGTTGCTCAGGCACAGCACGTTTTCCACGGTGGCCTGGATGGGAGCGGGCTTGCCGTCGTTGTTCCAGTCCATATCGATCACGGTGTGCTTGGCGCCCTCGCCGTTCCAGGCTTCGTACAGTTCCACGTCGCCCTCGCGCTCGGGATAGTTGTTAATCACCCAGCTGCCGTTGCAGATCATGGGCACGGAGCTTTCGCGGTCAAACAGGTCGGTTACGTCGTTATACATGTTTACGCCCAGCGCGCCGTCCTGGAACACACCCTCGTCAAACAGGCTCTTCCAGATGGTGAAGGATTCCACCAGCGCCGCGTCGGTGAAGGGCGTCTCGCCGTCGATGGCCGAGTAAAGCTTCTCGGAATCGATGTCGTTGGCGATGTTCATCCACATATCCAGGTTGATCCAGTCGTCCTTCGCGCCGATGGCCAGCGGATATTCGCCGTTCTCGCGGAAGGTCTGGCATACGGCCTTGAGCTCGTCCAGATTGGTGGGCACGCTCAGGTTGTACTTTTCAAAGTAGTTCAAATCGGCCCACAGCGTGCCGGCGTAGCTGGTGCCCATCGGCAGGCCATAGTATACGCCGTCCTCGGCGGTTACTTCGCAGGCGAAGGGCACAAAGATGCTCTCCCAGTCCTCGCCCCACGCCTCGGCGGCCAGCGGCGTAAGATCCACTTCAAAATCGCGGAACTCCTTAAGCGAAGCGCCGGTCTGCAGCGAATATACGTCCGGGCCCTGACCGGTGGCCAGGTCGATCTTCAGCTTCTGGATGTGATCGGAATAGGGCACGTTGACCAGTTCTACGTCGATATTGGGATATTTGGCTTCAAAGTCGGGCTCGACGGACGCGCAAAACCAGTCCTCGCCCGGGTTCCAGGTCTGATAGACCAGGTGGATCTTTTCGCCCTCGGCCTCGGCGTTCGCGCCAAAGCACACGCTCATGCTCAGCGCCATTGCCAGGCACAACGCCACGCAAAGAACCTTCTTCATGGGTAGTTCCTCCTTCAAAAGTCGAATTTGGATGATAAACAATCACCCGTATGAGGTTAGCATACGGCACATTCGCACAAATTCAAAGGCGGAAATTGTATTAAGATGTGTCATTTTTTTAGGTTTATAACGCAAAGATTCCATAAACAAAGAATTTTCGCACGTTTAGCCGCGGTTGTGGCGGCGGTACTGCGAAGGGGTCAGTCCCTCTTCGCGGTGAAAACGCCGGGTAAAGGCGCGGTAATCGTAAAAGCCGGTGCGCGCGGCGATCTCGGCGATGGGCTGGTCGGTAGAGATCAAAAGCTGTTTGGCCTTTTCCATGCGCAGCCGGCTTAGATAGGCGTGATAGTTCATTCCTGTTTTGTTTTTAAAAAACTGGCTTAAATAGGCGGGGTTCATATAAAATTTTTCGGAAAGGGTTTTAAGGGAAAGGTTTTCGGAAAAATGCTCGTTTATATAGGCCACAATGCGGTTAACGGTAGGCAACTCGCCCTCTAAGGGCGCGGGCGCGGGCGGAACAATACAAAAAAGCTTTTTGCCGCGGGGGGCAGGCAGGGGAAAAGAAAGCCGCTCCCCGTTTTCGGGGAACGGCGGCGACGAAAGAAAGGGGCGGTTAGAACGACGCAATTTCCGGGCTCGT
>CAWVLE010000211.1:0-5219 GCA_963929805.1 uncultured Eubacteriales bacterium
TTTCCAATCCCCGGTTATGATGCTGTCTATAATCATAAATCCGGTAATCGTCTTCGGCTTGGCGGCAAAGTCAAACCGGCCGGATACGGGCAGCCAGCCCAGATTGACTGCGAAGGCGATAATCAGCATGAGGCCCAACCAGAAACGCGGAAGCGAAATGCCCACCAGGCCGCCCACCTGACAGATGCGGTCGGTAAAACTGTTCTGCTTTACGGCGCAAATAACGCCCAGCGCGATCCCGATAATGGAGGCGATGATAACCGCAAACAGCGCAAGCTCGATGGTGGCGGGCATGCGCTCCAGCAGCTCCTGCATGACAGGCAGGCTGGAAAAAAGCGAAGTGCCCAAATCCCCGTGAAGCAATTGCTTGAGGAAAATGACGTACTGCGTCCAGATGGGCTGGTCAAGCCCCAGATAGGCAGTCAGCTCAGCCACTTTTTCGGCGGTTGCGCGCTGTCCCAATATAAGGTAGGCAGGGTTTGCGGAAAACACGCGCATAAGCACGAATACAATGGTTACAATGCCCCATACGACCGGGATGGCCATCAGCAGGCGTTTCAGGGTATATTTCAGCAACTTTTATCCCCTCCGTTTATCGGGATTTACTACCAAAGCGGCGGCTAAACGCGCCTTTACAAATGATGCGTTGTCCAACGCGGATTCGCGAAGGACAACGCATCAATCTTTCATGCTGATAAGCGTTATTAACCCGCTTTTTCAATCATCCAGTAGTGCGAATGGTTGCCCCAGCCGCCCAGCGTCTCCACCGGGTTGAGGATGGCCTGGGAGCTGGCCACATATTCCTTGGCGTGGCCCAGGATGTAGGCGGGCACGTCCTCGTTCAGCTTCTGAGCGGCCTTGAAGTAATTCTCGCCGGCCTCTTCATAGCTGGTGGCATGCAGCGCGGCCTGGTAGTACTCGTTGAAAGTGGCGTCGGTGTAACCGGAGTGGTTCTGGCCGCCGCCAACTTCGCCTTCGCTGAACAGGTAGAGGATGTTGGACGTATCGTTGTAGTCCGCGCCCCAGCCGTGCAGCAACAGGTCATAGCCTTCCACCGGGTCTTCGTACATCTTCTCGCTGAACTCGGCCCAGGGCAGGATGGTGATGTTCACGGTAATGCCAACTTTAGCCAGCTCGGCCTGAATCTGAACGGCCAGCTGCTCGCCCGCGGGGTTGTACACCTTGGAAATGTTGTAGGTCAGCAGGGTCACTTCAAAGCCGTCCGGATATCCGGCCTCGGCCATGAGCTCCTTGGCCTTCTCTATGTCGTAACCAATGGGCTCGTAATCGTCGCGGTCGCCAGCCTGCATGCAGGTGGGAATGGCGCTGAGCGCGGGCTCCATGGCGCCGCCATACAGCGCGGCGTTGATCGTATCCATATCCAGCGCGTAGCATACGGCCTGACGCAGGCGCACGTCGCTGAACAGCGGGTTGCTCTCGCAATCGGCGAAGGACAGGATGCTCAGGTTTTTGCCGGGCACGTCGGTCACGGTCACGGTGTCGGCGTTCTTGAGCAGGTCGATCTGGTCGGCCGCCAGGCTGTTCATTACGTCAACGCCGCCGGTCATCAGTTCGGAAACGGCCGTGCTGCTCTCGGGGATAACGCGCACGATCAGGCCGCCGTTCTTTACTTCGCCCAAATGATAATCCTCGTAGGGCTCAAGCTGTACATACTGGCCGGATACCCACTCTACAAACTTGTAGGGGCCGCAGCCGACGGGATTGCGGTCAAAGCCTTCCGGATTGGCTTCGTAAGCGGTGGGGGAAACCAGGCCCGCCGCCAGCGAGTTGCTGCCCTGCAGCGTCAGGAAGGTAGAGTCGCTGGATTTGAGCTTTACCACGAAAGTGGAAGCGTCGGTGGCCTCAAAGGACTCTACATTGCCAAACAGAACGGAGGAATAGACCATCTCGGGGGTAGCGTTCGCCGGGCATACGCGGTTCCAGTTCCACTCTACGGCGTAGGCGTCGCAAACCGTGCCGTCATGGAACTTGATGCCGTCGCGGATGTGGAAGGTATAGGTCATACCATCCTCGGATACGTCGTAGGATTCCGCTACGTCGCAGAACAGCGAACCGTCCTTGTTGTAGCCGATCAGCGAGCTGTACAGGCTGCCGGTTACGATGGTGGACTGGTCGTCGCTGGCCAACGCGGGATCCAGGTGCGTGGGGTCATCGGTGTTGGTTAGGTACACAATCGCGTCCGGGTTGGCGACTGGCTCCGCTGCGGCCATGCCGGCGAAGCTGAAAATCGCCATTGCCAGGACAAGCAAAAGGGACAGAGTTTTTTTCATAATAGCTTTTCCTCCTTTTATTGTAGCAATGCGATTGTTACATTACGTTAATTCTAGCATTGTACAGGGCGCAATGTCAAGTGGTTTTACCGCCCAGCTGAAGCATTCCGCGTAAGAATATAACAGGCGCATGGCAGATAGCGAACACTATAAATAAAGGGTTTATTATGCGCCTGGCCGGCCTAGATCAGGCCGATACCTTAGCCCTGCTCAAACGAGAGCAGCACGTCGCCGTTTTCCTGATAGACAACGGCCGTGCGGTCCATACATAATTGGTCGATGGCGTCAAAATACGCCTGCTGGCTGGGAAACAGGGTAACCTGGTTTTCCATAACGCGCCGCGCCCCGGCCGCGCCCTCTTTAAGCAGCAGCCGTAGCATGGCCAGAAAATATTTTGCGGCGTTAACGCAGGCGCGTTCCGGGTCAGCGACGTAGTAATCATTTCCGTGACCGGCGCCTGTGGCGCCGCACGCGTAGGGCTGTATTACGGGCATCACGGCGGACAGGTCGCCCATGTCGGTGCAGCCGGTGGACCATTCGTCGTCAACCCAAATTTCCGATTCGGGCAAAAAGGCGCTAAGCGCCTGCCTGGAAATTTCCTTAAGCGTCGCGTCGTTGTTAAGCGGCATATAGCCCGGCCGGTCGCACAGGCTTACGTTGGCGCCAATCGCGGCGGCGGAGGCGGCCAGCGCGCGGTTTATTTTCCGGTTTACGGCGCGTATAATTTCCAGCGACGCGCCGCGTACGTAGCTTTCCATGGTCACACGGTTGGGAATGGCGTTTACGGCGGTTCCGCCATAGGTGATAATTGGATGAAAACGCACGTGATCCTGGTCGCGAAATGTCTCGCGCAGCGCGTTTGCCGCCTGTATGCCCAGATTGGCCGCGTACAGGGCGTTTACGCCGTCCTGAGGCGAGCCGCCCGCGTGCGCGGCCACGCCTTCGTAGGCGATATTTTTCACCACGCAGCCGTTGTTGCCCCCGGACAGGAGAAAACTGCCCGCATGGTTGGTGGTATGCACCATCAGCGCCATGTCGGCGTCCTTAAAATAGCCGCGGTACATGAACTCCACCTTGCCGCCAAAGTAGCGTATGACGCCGTCCCGGCGCAACGTTTCCCGGTAACCGGTTTCGATCAGCTCCTCGGCCGGCACGGCGCATAGCCGGATCCTGCCGCACAGCCCGTCCAATACGTTCGCTTCGCGCAACGCGGCCGCCAGGCCCAGCAATGCCGCGCCCTGCGCGTGGTGGCCGCAGGCGTGTACGGCGTGGGTTTTTGGGTTGGCCTGCGGATGGTTGGCGCACAAAAGCGAGTCCATTTCGCCCAGTATCAACACACACGGGCCGCTCCTTCCCGTATCCACGTCGGTAAAAAACCCCGGGATGTTTCCGGCAAACTGCAACTCGTAGCCCATTTTCTTAAACTGTTCGGCCAGATACGCCTGCGTTTCCCACTCCCGATAGCCGGTTTCGGGATGCGCCCACAGATAGCGTTCCGCAGACAGAATCAAATCCCTGTGCCTGTCCACGGCTAAAAGCAGTTCCCACATCGACAGCATTGCCTGTCCCTCCACGTCTTATTTTCGCCATGACGCGCCGCGGCAGCCGCAAGGATGGGACGCCCGCGCGAACGCCACGGCCCGCCTTTATGTACACATAATTATAAAGGAAGAAAAAAACGGTTTCAATCGCGCGATACCTATTTCCTTCTATTTTTTTGTTGCCGCGCGCGGACGCTTGGAGTATAATACAGAAAAATTCTTGGGAGGGGAGCCTGCTTATGAATACCCTTATCCGGGGCGCGGCCGTTTACGACGCCGTGCATCCCAACCCCTACGTAGCGGATATCCTGCTGCGGGATGGAAAGATTTGCGCCATAGGCGAATCGCTCGAGGCCGGCGGCGCCCAGGTGTTCGAAGCCGCGGGCCTGCGCGCATATCCCGGGTTTGTCGAGGCGCACGGACATAGCGGCCTGGACGGGTACGCCATCGGGTACGAAGGCGACGATTATAATGAAATGAACGACCCGGTAAGCCCCCAGATGCGCGCGATCGACGGGCTGGAAAGCACGGATTTCGCCCTGCGCGAGGCGCGCGAGGCCGGTGTTACCTGCATGTGCGTCGGGCCGGGCAGCGCCAACGTGTTGGGCGGCACGTTCGCCGTGTTTAAACCTACGGGCAACCCGAATGTGGAAAAGGATTGCCTGATCGTGGAGGCCGCCATGAAGTGCGCCTTTGGCGAAAACCCCAAGCGCTGCTACCGCGATAAGCGCATTTCCACGCGCATGACCACCGCCGCCCTGTTGCGCGAGGCGCTATTTAAGGCGCGCGAATACGCCCAGAAAATAGACCGCGCGGCCGGCGACCCGGATAAAATGCCGCCTTTTGACATAAAGCTTAACGCGCTTTTGCCCGTCGTGCGCGGCCAGATGCCGCTTAAGGCCCACGCCCACCAGGCAAACGATCTTTTGACCGCCCTGCGCATTGCGCGCGAGTTCGGCGTGCGCATCACGCTGGAACACTGTACCGAAGGCCACCTGATCGCGGGGGAACTGGCCAAGGCGGGCGCGCCGCTGTGCGTCGGCCCTACGCTGGGCCACGCCACCAAATTCGAATTGCGCAACAAGACCTGGGAAACACCCGGCGTGCTGGACCGAGCGGGATGCCAGGTGTCCATCATTACCGATTCGCCGGTCATTCCTCAAAAATACCTGCCCCTGTGCGCCGGATTGGCGGTAAAGGGCGGAATGGATCCGTTCAGCGCCCTCAAGGCCGTTACGATCAACCCTGCCCGGCATATCGGCGTGGGCGATCGCGTCGGCTCTATTGAAACCGGAAAGGACGCGGATATCGTGATAACCGACGCCGATCCTTTCGAGATCGGAACGCAGGTAGTGCGCGTGTGGATAAACGGCGAACCCGTGCAAAA
>CAWVLE010000212.1:0-2710 GCA_963929805.1 uncultured Eubacteriales bacterium
GCCCGAATCCAGCAACGCAAACGCGGTGGTGGAACCCACCTGTCCCGCACCCACAATCGCAACCTTGTTTCCCGTAACGCGCATATACAACCCTCCGCTTTTTTCGGATAGTATCTGCGCGCGGGCGAAAATTAGGCCCGCCGTTAGGCGGGCATCGATATCAAAACCATTCTGTGTCAAAAGGCGCGGGCCTCTTTAAGCGGCGGCTATCAATTCATAAACCGCGCCGCGATATCCATATACCTGGAAAAGGGCGTCTTATCAAAATCCGTGGTATCCACCACGATTCTTTCCCCGCCCAAATCGAACCTGCCCAAATCGCGGCGCCAGGCGGTAAAATCCGCCTGAGAATGCCGGCCGAACATGTAATTGGCCCGGCCGCGTATAGCATCGCGTCAAACGTAATGACTAAAAAGCGGCCGCGCTTTCCCGGTCCATATCGGCCGCGCTTTCGCGCAGGGCGCTTTTAAAGGCGTCCTTTATCAGGCAGGGCGCCTTTAACGTCCCGGACAGCTTAAACTCGAAAGTGGATTTGCCTGCGGCCAGGCGTCCCGCGACTTAGATAATCTTCCGGTTCAAGCGCACACCGCCCATCGCACGCCCAGGCCCCGTCCGTCAGGCGCGATACCCGTTGGGATTTTTCGTCTGCCAGCGCCACGCGTCGCGGCACATATCCTCCAGCGTCTTTTCCGCGCGCCATCCAAACAGGCGTTCGGCTTTGCTGGGGTCGGAATAGCAGGCCGCCGCATCGCCCGGACGGCGCGGCTCGATGGAATACTTAAGTTTCAATCCATTGGCCTTTTCAAAGGCGCGGATGATATCCAGCACGCTGTATCCCACGCCCGTGCCCAGGTTCACGGCTTCCACGCCGGTATGCCGCCTTGCGTAATTAAGCGCGGCCACATGGCCTTTCGCCAGGTCTACCACATGGATATAGTCGCGCAGGCAGGTCCCGTCGGGCGTGGGATAGTCGTCGCCAAACACGCCCAGATGATCCATCTTGCCCAGCGCCACCTGCATGACGCGCGGCATGAGGTTGTTGGGAATTCCGTTGGGGTCCTCGCCCAGCGTACCGCTTTCGTGCGCGCCCACCGGATTGAAATAGCGCAGCAGTATAACCGTCCAATCCTCCTCGGCGTGGGCCACGTCGCGCAGGATCTGCTCAATCATGTACTTGGTCCAGCCGTAGGGATTTGCGCAGCCCGTGGGCATGGTTTCGTCGCAGGGGATCTTTTCCGGCTCGCCGTACACGGTAGCTGAGGAGCTGAACACAAACTTTTTAACGCCATACTGCTTCATCAGCTCCAGAAGGCTAAGCGTCGCGTCCAGGTTGTTGCGATAGTACATAAGCGGCTTGGCGACCGATTCGCCCACCGCCTTAAGGCCCGCAAAGTGAATCACCGCGTCCAGCGAATTTTCAGCGAAGACGCGTTCAAACGCCGCCTTATCGCATAGATCCACCTCGTACACCGGAAAATCCTTTCCGGTAAGCGCCTTGACCCGGCGCAGAGATTCCGGACTGCTGTTGACGTAATTATCGGCCACCACGATGTCCATACCGGCGTTGAGCATTTCCACAGCCGTATGCGCGCCGATATATCCCGCGCCGCCAGTTAACAAAACCCGCATGACGATACCCCCTGACTTATCTTGCTCTGGTTCTATTATAAATCAATTAAGCGCGCGTGACAACGCCGGGCCGGTTATTTTAAAAATAAAACGGCGGCAAATAAAAAAACCCCGCGCCCATAACAAAAGCGCGGAGCCTGATACCATTCGAATTAAGCCGCGGCGTCCTCAGCAGTTTCGCCAGCTTCGGTGGTCTCGGTGGTCTCAGTAGTTTCAGTGGTCTCAGTAGTCTCAGTGGTGTCAGCGGGGGCCTCAGTGGCCTCAGCGGGGGCCTCAGTGGCCTCAGCGGGAGCCTCAGTAGCCTCGGCGGGAGCCTCGGTGGCCTCGGCGGGGGCCTCGGTGGCGGCGGGCGCCTCAGTGGCGGCGGGGGTCGTGGTCTGCGTGCAGCCGGCCAACACGGCCATCATCAAAACTACCATAGCGATCGCGATAATCTTTTTCATTGTGGAACTCCTCCTTACGATTGACTATCATATGTCTGTTCCATGAACCGTATGCCTATTATAGCAGGGAATCGTGTTACTTTTTCGCACTTTCTAAGAAATCGCTGTAAAATCCTATTGATTATTGTAAATTTTTTATCCAAAGCATGCACGACGCGTCGCTGGGCAGGCGCAAATCGCCGCGCGGCGAAAGCGCCACCGAGCCCACCTTGGGGCCGTCGGGCACGCAGCTGCGCTTAAACTGCTGGCTGAAAAAGCGCCGCAGGAACGTGGCGAGCCATTTGTCGATCGTTTCGGCGTCAAACTGGCCCTCAAATGCCGCATATGCCAGCCTGCGTATCTTTGCGGGCGAATCCATCCTGCGCAGCAGGTGATACAGGAAAAAGTCGTGCAGCAGATACGGCCCCACCACTTCCTCGGTGCGCTGGGCAATGACGCCGTCCACCGGCGGCAAAAGTTCCGGGCTGACCGGGGTATCCAGCACATCTTCCAGCACTTCGCGCAGTTGCGCGTCCTGGGTAGTGGCGGCGATATTGCGCACCAGGTGCCTGACCAGCGTCTTGGGCACCGAAGCGTTTACGCCGTACATGGACATGTGATCGCCGTTATAGGTAGCCCAGCCCAGCGCAAGTTCGCTC
>CAWVLE010000213.1:0-4822 GCA_963929805.1 uncultured Eubacteriales bacterium
CTTTACCGGATATATATGGGCATTTCGGTGCTTCAGGTTATAGCGCTGCTTTTGTGCGGCATGGATCTGTTCGACGCGCTGATACACATGTTCGGTTCGGCGGGCACGGGTGGTTTCTCCAATTACAACATGAGCATTGGCCATTACGGCAATCCTGCCATCGAGAACGTGACGGCGGTGTTTTTGCTGCTGTTCAGCCTGAACTTTTCGCTGTACTACTTTCTGCTGCACAGAAATTTCAGCGCGATCTGGAAAAGCGAGGAGTTCTGGACATTTTTGGCCGTCGTAGCGGCCAGCGTGGGGCTTATTGCGTTGAACATACGGCCCCAGTACGAAAATTACGCCGACGCGTTTCGCTACAGTTTTTTCAGCGTCAGCTCCATCATCAGCACAACCGGCTATGCGACGGCCGACTTTAACCTGTGGCCGCAGTTCAGCCGCACGCTGCTGGTACTTTTGATGCTGATCGGCGCATGCGCCGGCTCTACCGGCGGCGGACTTAAAGTAATCCGGGTCAATCTGCTGTTTAAATGCCTGTGGCGCGAAATGCGGCGCACCGGGCATCCGCGCAGCGTGCTGTCGGTCAAGTCCGAGGGCCGAGCGGTGGACAGCCATGTGCTGCACCAGATTATGATGTTCTTTTTCGTGTACATGCTGATCATCTGCCTGAGCACGCTGATTATATCGCTGGACGGGTTCAGCCTGGAGACCAACCTGACCGCCAGCATATCGGCCATCGGCAACATCGGCCCCGGCCTGGATATGGTGGGCCCGGTGGGCAATTTCTCGGCCTTTTCGCCGCTGAGTAAACTGGTGCTGAGCGCGTGCATGCTGCTGGGCAGGCTGGAAATTTATCCGATTTTAATGCTGTTCTCCATTAACAATTGGAAGCGCAACTGAACAGATGTGTAAATTCCTGTAAACGGGTATGTTTTTTACCGCGCGCGCTTGACAAAAGCGCGCGCGCGCACTATGATAATACCGACAACTCCATAGCGTCTTCAGGGCGGGGTGAAATTCCCCACCGGCGGTATAGCCCGCGAGCCGAAAGGCAGACCCGGTCAGATTCCGGGGCCGACAGTACAGTCTGGATGGAAGAAGATGTCTCTTTTCCCGTGCCATTGCGGCCCCTGTTGCGCGCGCTTCAGGGGTTGATTTATTCGCTGGCATTCAGCGGGGGAGGACTTGTCGATGATTTCCACAAACGTAAACAAAAAGGTTTCCGTGGGCGTGCTGGCCCGGATCGGCGTGTTGGGCGCGATCGCGTCGCTGCTTTATCTGTGGCCGGAAATACCCGTGATACCGCCCATTTATAAACTGGATTTTTCCACGCTGCCGGTGCTCCTGGGGGGCTTTGCCATGGGGCCTGTCAGTTCGCTGTTTATATTGCTGATTAAGGATTTGACCGGGCTTTTGCACAGCAGCACGATGGGCGTGGGCGAACTGGCCGACTTTTTGTGCTCCGGGTTGTTTGTGGTAAGCGCCTGCCTGGTATACCGCAGGGAACGCACGCGCGCGGGCGCGCTGAAGGGCATGGCGCTGGGCGTTGTCGTGATGGTGGCCGCCGGGGCGCTGGCCAACTATTTTATCATGATCCCCTTCTATATGAAGGTAATGAATTTTTCGGCCGAAGCCATCGTGGGCATGATCGCGAACGTAATCCCCACGGTGGACAGCATGGGCAAGCTGATTTTGCTGGCTACCGCGCCGTTTAACCTGTTAAAGGGCGTGGTGCTGTGCCTGGTGACCTTATTGGTCTACAAGCGGCTTTCTCCGCTGCTGCACGGTAAAACCCGGCCGTAATTTATTCGGAAAGGAACGCTCATGGGCGTATACACAACCTTTTCCCCGCAACAGACCGCCGCGTTGGGCGCCGCGCTGGGCGCGTTTTTGCGCGCGGGCGACGCCGTGCTGTTGCGCGGCGGTCTGGGCGCGGGCAAATCGGTGCTGGCGCGCGGCATTGCGCGCGCGTTGGGCGTGGAAGGGCCCATGGCCAGCCCCACCTTTACGCTGATGCAGCCCTATGAGGGCAGATCCCTGCCGCTTTTCCACTTTGACCTGTACCGGCTGGAGGATGAGGACGAGTTTTATGCCGCCGGGCTGGACGAGTTTGTGGGCGCGTCCGGCGTGGCCGTCATCGAATGGCCGATGGAGGGAATCGATTACGGCGCGCCCATCACGATCGATATGGAGCGCGGCGGAAACGACGCCGAGCGGCGCATCCAAATCCGGCTGAGCCCGGGCGACGGGCGGGCCGAGGCGGTAAAAAGCGCGCTTAGCGGCTGGGAGGCGGAAAGATGAACATATTGGCGCTGGATACCACGGGGCCGGTGGCCGGCGTGGCGCTGATGCAGCAGGGCGTCATAACCCACGAAATTACCGCCTGCCATGGGCTGACCCATTCCCAAACGCTGATGACGTTGGTGGACGAGACGCTCTCGGCGGCGCAACTGACGGCCGAGGCGTTGGACCTGATCGCGTGCGTGGCCGGGCCGGGCTCCTTTACCGGGGTGCGCATCGGCGTGTGCGCGGCCAGGGCGCTATCCCACGCGTGGGGCGTTTCCTGCGCGCGGCTTGACGCGCTGGAGGTGCTGGCGATGGGCGCGTACGGCTTTGAGGGGCTGATTTGCCCCATACTGGACGCGCGCCGCGGCCAGGTGTACTCGGCGGCGTTTTCGTTTTGCGAAGGCGACGCGCCCGTGAGGCGGATAGAAGACGGCGCGCGCGCGCTGGAAGACTTTGCTTTAATGTTGCCCGCCGGCGCGCCGCTGCTGTTTACGGGCGACGGCGTAGCCGCGTACGCGAAGACGCTTGCGGATATGCTGGGCGCGCGGGCCCGGTTCGCGCCGCCCCATATGCGCTATCTGCGCGCGGCGGCCGCGTGTACCCTGGCGCAGGCGCGGCCCGACGCGCGGGTGGAGATGGGCGCGCTGACGCCCATTTACCTGCGCGCGCCCCAGGCCGAGCGCGAACGCGCGCGGCGGCTGAAGGAGGCGCAGGATGGCTGAGGTAACCGTTTCGCTGATGACGCTTGAGGACATAGACGCGGTAGAGCGCATTGAACAGGCCAGCTTTGCCATTCCCTGGTCGCGCGCCTCGCTGGAAAAAGAGGTAACCGAAAACGCGTGCGCGCGCTATGTGGTATTGCGCGAGGCGGGCGAGGCCATCGCCTACGCGGGCGTGTGGTTTGTGCTGGACGAAGGCCATATAACCAACATCGCCGTGCGGCCCGACCGGCGCGGCATGGGCTTCGGCGAACGCGTGACCCGCGCGCTTATTCAACTGGCCGCGGATTCGGGCATGACATGGATGACGCTGGAGGTGCGCCGTTCCAATATAGTGGCCCAGAACCTGTACCGCAAGCTGGGCTTTGAGGATGTGGGCTATCGAAAGCGCTATTACGCCGACACGGGCGAGGACGCGCTGGTGATGTGCCTGGAACAGAAAAACATGCCGCCCGCCGACCCGGAAAACGACCCAATGCTAAAACGCGTTTAACCCGCGCGCTTTGCGGCGCCGGTGGCGGGGAAAACGCCTTTGGCCCGCATCGCCGCCCGTGGCGCGTAGCGGGCCGTTTTTTTATACGCGCGTGGCGGCGCAAATTGCGTCTTTCTTTTTTGCGCGAAATAAGGTACAATAGAATTTGAAGTATTGCGCCGGACGCGTGCGACGCCGCCCGCGCGATTGCGGAGGATTTGCCTTTATGACGATCGAAGTTAACGCGGCCACGATATACTATGAGCAGCAGGGCGAGGGTAAGCCGCTTTTGCTGCTGCATGGATGGGGCTTAAGCGGGGAAACGATGGCCCCGATCGCGCGCGATTTTTCCGCGCAGCGCCGCGTGATTTCGCTGGATTTTCCCGGACACGGCCATTCTCCGGAACCTCCGGCGCCCTGGTCCGTCACAGAATATATGGAAGCGACGGCCGGATTGATTCGAAAGCTCGGCATCGCGCCCTGCGACATCGTCGCCCATTCTTTTGGCGGAAGGGTGGCCATACTGCTTTCGGCTACCTATCCCGAGCTGGTACGGCGCATGATTTTGACCGGCTGCGCGGGGCTGATCGCGCCGGCGGACGCGCAAAAACAAAAAAAGCGCAGCGCGTACCGGCGCCTGCGCCGCCTGGCGGACAACGCGCTGACCCGCAGGATTTTGGGCGATAAGCGCGTGGAGGCGCTGCGCGAGGCGTTGGTGCAAAAGTATGGCTCGCCCGATTACCGGGTGTTGACGCCTTCCATGCGCAAGACCTTTAACCGGGTAATTGCGCAGGACCTTCGGCCATACCTTAATCGCATACAGGCTTCCACGCTGCTGGTGTGGGGGCGGGAAGACGCGCAAACCCCGCTGTGGATGGGACAGGTGATGGAAAAGGAAATCCCGGACGCGGGGCTGGTGGTGTTTGACGGGGTAGGACATTACGCCTTTTTGGAGCGGTACGGCGAATTCAGGCTCATAGCCGGCAAATTTTTGCTGGACGCTTAGGAGCGTTTGGAGGACTGTTAATATTGATGTGGCTGACGATCGTTGAAAACGTGCTGGTGGCGGCGATGGTTACGTATTCGTGCCGCTATTTCCTGCATATGTTGCAGCTGGAAAGCTATCAATTGGACGGCTACGCGCGCTGGCTAAAGAAAAACCGGGAAAAACTTCTGGGCTGGACGCTGAACGTGAGCGTGATAGCCACCATCATAAAGCTGCTTTTAACGCTGCTGCTGGGCATGTTTATCGGGCAGAACGCCGCCAATATCGTGGTTACGCTGCTGGTGCTGTGCGCCTTTGGCGCGGCGGCGTGGAAGATAAACGACGTGCAGGACAAAGCCG